>SYHM01000044.1 GCA_005799205.1 Planctomycetia bacterium
CTTTGACGCGAGTCGGTGAATCTCGTCGGGGCTCAGCACTCCACGGCGTTCGAGAATCTCGCGCTGCTCGGCAGTCAGCGCAGCGCTTCGCGCGGGCTTCCCGCGCTGGTACTCCTCTTCTTTGCCACTCGCGAACTCTTGAATCTCTTTGCTGATGCGCACACTGCACCAGTCGTGGCCGCACATCGCGCAGAAGTCGGTGTCGACGTCAAGGTCTTCGTCGTGGTAGGCACGCGCGGTGTCTGGGTCGAACGAAAGCTCAAAGTGCTTTTCCCAATTCAGTGCAGCCCGCGCCTTGGTGAGTTCGTCGTCGCGGTCACGAGCGCCCGGGATTCCAAGCGCGACATCGGCTGCGTGCGCTGCGATCTTGTAGGCGATGCATCCTTGCTTCACATCATCCTTCTTTGGAAGGCCGAGGTGTTCTTTCGGAGTGACGTAACAGAGCATGCTTGCTCCGTGATACCCGGCGGCAGTCGCTCCGATGCAACTGGTGATGTGGTCGTACCCTGGAAAGATGTCCGTGACGAGTGGACCGAGCACATAAAACGGCGCGCCGTGACAGAGTGCCCGCTGTAGTTTCATGTTGTATTCAATCTGGTCGAAGGGCACATGCCCAGGTCCTTCAACCATCACCTGCACCCCCTTTCGCCATGCACGCTCAGTCAATTCACCGAGCGTTTCGAGTTCGGCAAGTTGCGCTGCATCCGTTGCATCGGCGAGACCGCCGGGACGCAGACCATCGCCAATCGAAAACGTCACATCAAACTCGCGCATGACATCGCAGATGCGCTCCCATCCGGTGTACATCAGGTTCTGCCGATTGTGCACGAGCATCCACTTGGCAAGCAGACTTCCACCGCGGCTGACGATACCGATGAGTCGCTTGCGAATCAGCGGAAGATGTTCCTTGAGCACTCCCGCGTGGATCGTGAAGTAGTCGACCCCCTGCTTCGCCTGGTGAACAAGCGTTTCAAGAACGATCTCTTCGTTCAGCTCTTCGAGTTTTCGTCCGATGATCATCGAATAGATCGGAACAGTTCCGATCGGCACCGTGCTCGTGCGAATGAGTGCATCGCGGCAGGCGTCGAGATCACCGCCAGTTGAGAGATCCATGACGGTGTCGGCCCCCCAACGCTGCGCCCACTTGAGCTTCTCGACCTCTTCTTCGGTGCCTGAACTGACGGGGCTGGCTCCCATGTTCGCGTTGATTTTTGTCTTCGATGCACGGCCGATCGCCATTGGGTCGAGCGCGTACCCCAGATGCACGCGGTTGGCGGGAATCACCATGCGCCCCGCGGCAACTTCATCTCGAACCTGCAGCGCGGTCAAGTGGCCTTCGCGCGCCGCGACTCGCTGCATCTCTCGCGTCACCACACCAAGTCGCGCATGTTCGAGTTGAGTGATGGCGACGAATCCCTCAGGAGGTTGCGCGCGGATGAATGGACCTCGGTGCGTGGTGCCATGCCCCGCACAGCCACTCTCGTGTGACGCGCATGAAACGATCGACCATCCAGCGGGCAGAAAATC
This sequence comes from Planctomycetia bacterium, assembly GCA_005799205.1. Taxonomy (GTDB): domain Bacteria; phylum Planctomycetota; class Phycisphaerae; order Phycisphaerales; family SM1A02; genus F1-60-MAGs104. Next base: position 1,528 of record SYHM01000044.1, read on the forward strand.
CCATGCTGTCTTTGAACTTGGCTCCGGCATGCCCGGCGTATCTGGTGAACTAAACGCAAGCGGCCCCCCGACCTGCGCCACATTGGCGAAACTGCCTGGATTCGTGCAGGATTGTGAAGCTGGTCGATCGGCGATGGGACGCATGCGTAACTCTCTTTCTCGAAGGGGCGAAGTATAAGCGTGCACTCCCGCCGAACTTGGTAGGCTCCGACCATCGGAAAGTCTGGGGCTGTGTGTGTTCGGCTGCGTGCGAGCGACTGAGAGCTCTGCAGGAAGCCGGGGGTCCCGCCCGCTCAACCACTCGTGTGCATTGTGTCTGAAGTGGTGGTTGCAGTTACTTGAGGTCCCAACTTGATACAAACACTTCTTGCTGGCCGTGAGTCGCTCGAACGGACGGCGAATGACTCGGATCGAAAGATTATTGAGATCTTGCGCGCCGATGGTCGAGCCATTGGGCGCGTCTTTGCTGCTGGGACCGGGCTCTCTGAGGCAACCGTGAGCCGCAGGCTGTGCGCGCTTGAAGACGACTCTCTCGTGCGGGTCTGCGGATATCGCGACCCACTCGCCAGCGGGTGCCATGCGCTCTCGATGCTGACCTTTTCAACCGACGATGCACCGACCGCGTTTGCGACGGCGCTCGCGCAGCGTCCGCTCGTCCATCGCGTTTCGATCGTCGCGGGCCGAAGCCAGGTTGTTGCACTCGTGGTCGCTCGAGACAACGCGCAGTTGCTGCGGGAACTCGATGCGGTGCTTGAAGGTCAAAAGTCGGTACGGCTCGAGAGCGCACGCGCGGTGCTATCAATCATTCCCCCTCGAGAGGCGCGCGGCGCCCGCGGCAAGTGCGGCGTGTCACGGGCTGCGTGGCTGACGCCGCGCCAACAGCAGATTGAGAGCAAGCTTGTGCAAGCGCTGCAACTTGACTTTCGCGCAACATTCGCGTCCCTGAGCACCGCTGCAGACCTTTCGGCCCCTGCGGCGTCAACGAACTTGCAAGAACTGCTCTCCGAAGGAATCATTCATCATGTCGTCGTTGCAGATCCGCGCTTCCTTGGATTGCCACTGAGCGTCCAATTCAGTATTCGCGTGTGCAAGGGAATCGAACGGGCTGCACAGGAGATCGCTGAGGTCCTCAACCCTGACTGGATCTTTCTGTGTGGGCACGGTGAGCAAATTCTCGTCGAGGTTGCGCTGAAGGGCGAGGAGGACCTCTTTCGCTGGCAGCGCGATGCGAACAAGATCGCCGATGTCGTCTCAGTTTCGTCGAGCCCTTTCTCGGCCATTTACAAACAGACATTCAACTGGTCGAACGACGCGAGGTGACTATTCTGAGTTGATGACAGCGTTCGCCGCGACACTCACTGACATTCAAAGTGCCGCGAGGCGTATCGCGCCATACATCCACACCACTCCAGTTCTGCGCAGCACCCTGCTCGACTCGCTGGCGCAGCGTCCACTGCACTTCAAGTGTGAGGTGTTTCAGCGCACCGGATCGTTTAAGTTTCGCGGCGCGTCGAACGCTGTGTGGTCGCTTGGCGACGAAGAAGCCGCGCGCGGGGTGGCGACGCATTCGTCTGGCAATCATGCGCAAGCCCTCGCCTGCGCCGCGCGATTGCGCGGAATTCCCGCACATGTCGTGATGCCGAGCGACTCGGCGCGTAGCAAGCGGAGTGCAGTCGAAGGGTATGGCGGCCGTGTGATTGAATGCGAACCGAATCTCGCCTCACGCGAAACGACCGCGGCGCGCGTCTGCGCCGAGACGGGTGCGACCTTCATCGCCCCCTACGACCATCCACATGTGATTGCGGGGCAAGGCACCATAGGGCTCGAGTTACTTTCGCAAGTCGACGAACTCGACGCAATCATCGTTCCGCTTGGTGGCGGTGGACTCATCTCTGGAATCACACTCGCGGCACGAGCACTTCGGCCGTCGATTCGGATCATCGGTGTCGAGCCCACCGCGGTCAGTGACGCCGCCGAATCGAAGCGGCTCGGTGTTCGGCAGGCGGCGACTGGCGCAGCCACTCTGGCTGATGGACTTCGCACGTCGCTCGGCCTTCTGACGTGGCCAGTTGTGCGCGACCTAGTCGACTCGATCGTGACGGTGTCCGAACGAGAGATCGTCTGCGCGCTGAGGCTCGTGTATGAACGGATGAAGATTGTCATAGAACCGAGCGCGGCCGTTGGAGTCGCCGCTGCGATTGGTCCCCTGCGCGAACGCGCCGATTTTCACCGCGCCGGAGTGATCTTGTGTGGCGGCAACATCGACGCATCGACACTGAGCGCTCTGTTTGCGGAAGGTCGATCATGAAGTCACTCGCATCGACAACCCGCATGGCAGTCGCGGTGGCCGCTCTTGGCTATTTCGTTGATGTCTATGACCTCATTCTCTTCAACGTTGTGCGGTGGGAAAGCCTCGCCGAACTCGGACTCGACAAGAGTGCAGCCACCACCACTGGAGTCTGGCTGCTGAACCTGCAGTTGATCGGCATGATGGTCGGGGGAGTTGCGTGGGGAATCCTCGGCGATTTGCGGGGCCGACTCAGTGTGCTCTTTGGATCGATCATCCTCTACTCACTGGCGAATCTGTTGAACGCAGGAGTGGGTGCGACAAGCGGTCCACTTGCGTTCATGGGATCTTTCGACGCAATCACCAGTTATGGCGTCCTGCGCTTTATCGCAGGGGTGGGTCTTGCCGGCGAACTCGGAGCAGGCGTGACGCTCGTTGCTGAACTCACCTCGCGCCACAAGCGTGGAATCGCCGTCACGATCATCGGAGCAGTCGGCGTGGTCGGTGCCGTCACTGCTGGATTTGTCGGCGAGTTTGCAGGATGGCGTATGGCGTATGCGATCGGCGGTGTGATGGGATTGGCGCTGCTCGTGCTGCGCGTCGGCGTCGTCGAGAGTGGCATGTTTCACGCACTTCATCATTCGTCGCAAGGGATCGCGCGAGGAATCGTCCCGATTGTGACTTCGCTGCCCCGCGCGCTGCGACTCGCCAAGATCGTGCTCGTCGGAATGCCGATCTGGTTCACACTCTCTGTGCTGGTTGGCCTCGCACCAATGATCGCAACCGATATGGGGATGGCAACTGCGCCGAGTCCAGGCAGGCTTGTGGCGCTCTACTACACAGGAGCGATCTTCGGCGACCTCGCAAGCGGACTGCTCTCACAGCGACTCGCGTCGCGCCGGCGGGCGATCGGCACCTTCGTCGTTGGCACCGCCTTTGGATGCACACTCGTGCTCACGCTCGGCGCGCAGAGTGCGTTCTGGTATGGCGCCGCGACGATGGTGATGGGGTTCTTCAGCGGCTACTGGATCGTCGTCATCACCACAGCGAGCGAACTCTTTGGCACAAATCTGCGTGCGACCGTGACAACGATGACGCCAAACCTCATCCGAGTCAGCGCGGTACCAGTCACGATCGTCTTCACCTCGCTCGAAGTGGCGACAGGCGAGGTCTGGTCGGCTGCCATCACTGGCGCGGCGTGTTTCGTCCTCGCGGCGATCGCGCTGCGGGCGCTCCCAGAGACGTTCGGCCGCGACCTCGACTTCACCGAGGGCTGATCGGCGAAGCGCCCTGCTCGGCGATCAACCGATCGATGCGGTCGAGACGAAGTGTGTGCTGCTTTCGATCTGGCTCGATGCGCGTGAGTGCGACGATCTGCGCACGCGCGGCGGGCAAGTCTCCGGCTTCGATCGCGCACGATGCTGCCAGTTCGCGCGTCGCGGCGCTGTAGGGATCGATTCTCGCTGCGCGCTGCGCAGCGACCAGCGCTTGGGCAGTTCGCTTGAGCGTGCGGCAGTTTCGCGCAATGGCGAGCGCAAAACTCGGATCGCTGTCTGCGCGCGCGTCGAGAAACGCAAGATGCTCAAGAGCCACCGATGACTCACCAAGGGCGAGCGCTCTCGCAGCGAGGCGCTGATGCGGCCATGGATCGAGCGGACGGCTGGCCGAGTAACGCGCAAGCAACTGTGCCGCTGCATCGTCGACTCCGCCTGGGGCCTGCGCCTCTGGAAGCGTCGCGCTTCGTGCAACGCTCCTTCGCGCAGCAATCTCGAGCAGATCGGGATGCGCAGGATGAGCCTCGAGCAGCGCACCGATTGCCGCGTCGCTGAGTGGCGCATCGGGATCGTCCTTCGAACGCGCACCATCGAGCAGCCCGTCGATTGGTGGCTCCGCCGCGAGCCCCCACTGCGCCACTTGCGCCGCGGCCCACACCTTGAAGTCACTCATGAATTGTTCGCGCGTCAATCCGAGAACCTTTGTGAACGCCTCAGCCTCAGTCTCGCCGCGCGCGTAGTGATCGAGCAGCGCACCGAGCGCCTTCGTTCCGTACGACTCACGCATGAACTGCACCATCCAGTGGCCCTGTGCGTACGCGAGCGCGCGATCCTGCTGCTTTTTCGGCCGTACAAATGCCCACTTGATGCCGTCCAAGTCGAAGAGTTCATCCTTCTGCAATGTGTGCGCAAGCAACTGATAGGTCTCCCAGTCGCGCGCTCGATGTTCCATGTCGACGGCGGCCGCCTCGGTCAACCAGTGAGGAATTCGGTTGCTCGTGCGGTCGAGGGTCACCGTATGCACAAACTCGTGACGAACCGTGTCGAGCCAGTCAAACCGTCCAAGCGACTTGCTCGAAGCGCCATCGCGCGGAGGTTCGAGCGCGATCACTGGACCGGTGCTCGCAGCCACCGTGTGAATCTGTGGCATGCCCGTGATGCGCACTGCGAAGTGTTTATGGTCGGGCATCAGCTCGATCGTTGTCATCCCCTTGGGCTCGTGGCCGTAATGATCGCAGACTTCGCGGTACATCACCTCAAGCTGTGCGGGCATCCCCTCGGCGAGCACCTCGTCGACTCCTGCACGACAGCGCACCCGAAAATGCTGGCTCGTGAAGACCTTCCACCCTGACAGTTCTTCGACGAGGTACTTGCTAAATGCAACCCGCTTATCAAATGGATCGAGCTTCGCCGCCTCGGTGAGAGACGCGAGTGCTGCGGCGTCATCACCAGCTTGCATGTGGAGCAGTCCGAGTTCATTTCGTGGAACACTCCAGTTTGGTTCGCGACGAGCCGCTTCTGTGAGCATTTCAACGGCGTCTGGATACTGCCGCGCGAGAGCGAGGAATCGACCCACCTGCCAATGAGCGCGACCGCTCGCTGGCGCGATTGCGTCGGCGCGCGCAAGCGCATCACGCATCGCGTCGAAGTCGTACTTGAGTGCATACGCCGATGCCTCGAGTGCGATCGCCCGCGGGTACGACGGCATAGCCCTGAGAATCGGCGCGAGCACAGCAAGTGCCTCGTCCGCGTCAAAGCGACAACACGCCGACTCTGCTCGAAGGATCGCGCTCGGAGCACAGAGCGCCTGAGGATCGACGCTCGCTGCCGCCCGATCGATGAGTGCTGCGGCGCGCTCGGCTCCGTCGAAGTCGAATCCCATGAGTGCGACCTCACCAAGCAGTGCCCACGCATCGGCGGCCTGCGGGTTGAGAGCGAGTGCTTCGCGAAGCGCTGCGACCGCCTCTTCAGCGTTGTGTTTCTCGATCAGAAAGCGCGCCTCAGCGACACGGCCCCGCCAATCGAGTCGATCGATTGCACGGGCATCGGCAAGTGTCTTCATGATTGCTTCGCACGATTCCTGATCGGCTGCCCGAACGCGCAGAAGCACCTGCATCGCCTGGGCAACCATGACGAGGTCATGGACTGCGATCGCCTTGCCACCCTCGAGATCGCGCACCGCTTCTGCAGCCGCCATTGCCGCCTCGGTGTGCTGTCCAAGACCCTCGAAAGCTGCCGCACGAAGCGATGCCACTGCGGCTCCCGGCATATCGGTGAGCGATGCAAGCGCCTCTGCATAGAGCCCCTCTCGCACCAGAGCCTCTGCAGCGAGCTCCGCAGGAACTCCTTGCGGCACGTCAGCCGATCGTGTCACGGCGTTGGGAACACCAGCATCGATCGCGGCGCGCGCTCGAAGCGCTGGGTTGGCGAGGTCTTCGCTCGTCCACATGCCGTGCTCAACACGCGCCGCGGCTCGCTCTTCTTCACTTCGCCAGGGCGCCGCGACGGATGCTTGCGCTGCAGGCGATGGCTCGACCGAGACTGGAACCGCTGACCCCTGGCGGGCACTCGCGTGAGCGCACAGCATGGACAGCACGACCGCGCAGACGATCGAGCATTGCAAGACACGGCGGCGGCAGTTCATGGCAGTGGCCGCGAGTCGATTTTCCACCCATCGGTCGATGGACCCCGCAGCAGTGTGCGCGCCGCCTCATCGAGACCCTGATTCATCGCGGCGCTTCGAAGCAGCACACGCGTGCGATCGCCATTCACCGCCTCGACTTCGACCGCTCGCGGGGTCAATGTGTCGCTCTGCATCACCATCACAATCGCAGCCGTGTCGCGCGCCATCGTCGTCCCAGCGCGAGGGACCATTCGAAGCGCGATGAGGTTGCCACGTTCTCCCCCGCCGATCGTCGATGCACGATCGCCTTCGATGAGCGACTTGAAGAACGGCGCACTCGGAATCGCGCCGAGTGAGACAGTGAACTCACGCAGCACATCGGCCTTGGGCTGGCCGAGCGGCACCGGGAAGAGCCCCTCTCCCACCCGCAGCGGATCGAAGGTCTCACCAGCACGCGCGAGTTGACGACGGACCACTTGCTTGCGCTGCATGTCGAACTCGCTCATCCATCCTGCAGAAAAGAGAAAGAGCCGTGAGTCGGTTGAGCCACGACCTGAACTGTCAATTGTCTCGTCGAAGATGACTGCAATTTCGCGAGCTGCGCCTGAGGGACCAACCACAACGACCCGCCCTCGACGAATCTCGCGCTCTTCGGTCAGTGCCTCGAACTTCTCCATCGATGCGGCCGCCGTGAATTCTTTGAGCGTGCGCCCCTGAACTTCCATCCTGTCGAGGATCGCATCAGCCGAGTCGCGGTCCGCCGGTTGGACGACCGCTGGCGGCGGTGCAGTCGCAGGTGGCGGAGGTGCCACCGCCTGGCAGCCACACATCACAATGCACATCCACGGGTTCATGGGATCGGCACGTGCTCCACGATTTCGAGTCCGAACCCTTGCAACCCTGGCATCGCCCGCTGATGATCGCTCAGCACGCGCAACTTTCGAAGTCCGAGGTCTCGCAAAATCTGTCCGCCGATTCCGAACTCGCGTTGATCCATCGGCTGCGCACGCCCTCCAACACCACCGGGGCGCGTGAGATCGGGGGCGTTGACATCATCGCCACCAGAGCGGCGCACCTGATGGATCATGTCCGTCAGCGCGGTCCCTTCGGATTCGGTGCGCAGATAAACAAGTGCCCCACGCCCAGCCGCGCGAATTGCCCGAAGCGATGCGTGCACGGTCTCTTGTCCGGAACGTGCTCCTGCTGAGCGCGCGACTGCGAAGATGTCTCCAAGGATCTCTCGCCGGTGCATGCGCACGAGCACGGGTTCGTTGATTTCGACGGTCGATCCGTTCGCGTGCAATGCGCCGATCCCGCCAAGGCAGAGGGCGAGATGTGGCTGTGGATCGAGCGAACTGTGCCACGCAAAGAGTGTGAATGCACCCTCAGCAGTTTCGACCTCGACTCCTGCCGCAGGATCGATCCGCGTGACTAGCTTTTCTTGGCGCAAGCGGTACTCGATGATCTGCTCCACCGAACACATCTTGAAGGCGTGCTTTGCACAAAGCGCTTTCAAGTCATCCATGCGCGCCATCTCTCCATCTTCACGCACCACCTCGATAATGCAGGCAGCTGGTTTCATTCCCGCGAGTCGGCAGAGGTCGACTGAACCCTCGGTCTGCCCCGTGCGCACGAGAACCCCGCCATCGCGCGCGCGAAGCGGATTGATATGGCCAGGTCGCACGAAGTCGCCTGGAAGCGTCGCAGCATCCGCGAGCATGCGGATCGTCGTCGCGCGATCTCGCGCGCTGATTCCAGTCCCCACACCATGACGGGGATGCCCGTCGACGGAAACCGTGAATGCGGTTCCGCGAAGACTCGAATTCGATCCCGCCTGCGGGGCAAGCGCGAGTCGATCGCAGGTCTCTCCATCAAGCGCCACGCAGAGATACCCAGCGGCAAGGCGTGTGAGGTGATTGACGATCTCGGGAGTGACCGACTGTGCACAGCAGACGAGGTCACCTTCATTCTCTCTCGATTCGTCGTCCACAAGCACGATGATGCGGCCAGCACGAAGCTCGTCGAGAATCTCAGGAATCGAAGCGAAGGGAGTCATCGGGCGAATCACTTTATCCTTGAGTGATGGCTTCCGCACCACGACCGACCCCATCCGACCGCACTGCGCGCCGCGACGAACTCTGGCTCCTTGAGCTCTCGAGCACTCCTACCGCCGCTGGCAATGAGGAGCGCGTGATGGCTTGGATCGACAACTGGCTCGAATCACGGCGAACGCGACTCGACATTCGCCGCGATGACGCTGGCAATTACCTCATCCAGCGCAAGGATAGGTCGAGGACGGCTCGACCCATTCTGCTCACCGCGCATCTCGACCACCCTGCATTCATCGTTCTCAAGGCGCCATCCCGCAAGGGACCTCCCCGCTCGCGCGGCGTCGCGACACTCGAGTTTCGCGGAGGTGTGCACGATGCCTACTTCGCCAAAGCGCGCATTGAAGTCGTTGACTACTCAGGATCTCGCCACGCCGCGACGATTACCTCGCTCGACGCAACGGCGAAACCATTCAAGCGCGTTACTGTGCGATTCGACGCTCCCGCGCGGACGGGCGCGATCGCGAATGGCGATCTTGCGCGGTGGCTGCTCGGCGCACCAACCATCTCACTGCGCGACATGCCCCCCGTCGCCGCTGGCGATGCCCCACGCAGCGTGCGCGTCATCGACACCCATGCCTGCGACGACCTCGCAGCCCTCGCAGCGGCGTGCGCAGCATTTGATCGACTGCTCAAACTGAAGTCGGCTGCGAATGTAGGGATGCTCTTGACGGTCGCTGAAGAGGTCGGCTTCATTGGCGCCATTCACGCGGCGCGCAGCGGATTGATCCCAAAGAACGCGCGGCTGCTCTGCCTCGAAAACTCTCGCAGCTTTCCGCACGACTCGCCGATCGGTGCTGGAGCGATCTTGCGCGTCGGCGACCGCCTCAGCGTTTTCAGCCCAGCACTCACGAATGAACTCTCGACGCTCTTCACAGCGCACGCGAAGCGACACCCCCAGTTCAAGTGGCAGCGCAAACTGATGGCTGGTGGCGCGTGCGAAGCGACCGCGTTCGCCGCGTACGGGCTTGAGTCGACTTGCCTGTGCCTTCCGCTTGGCAATTACCACAACATGTCAGAGATCGATGACGTCGCACGTGGCAAGCGCCCGGCGATCATCGCCCACGAATTCGTCGCGTTGAGCGATTACCACGGCCTCATCGAGATGTTGCAGGTCGCAGTCACAGGTCTTGCAAAGACTGCCGCGACCACACGAACGAAGCGCACCGCGTCTACCCCACACCGCTCCCTGATGGAAAGTCTCTACGCCAAACACTCGTGTGTGCTCGGCGGCTAGCGCTGCTCGGTGCGTCCATCCCTGGGCCAGATTCGTCCGTCCGGATCACGTGTGCGTCTGCGGCAAATCGAAACGACTACGCTTGCCCTCCATCCATGTCGCAGCACGACGCGCGCACATCTCGGCCCGACGCCCTTGCATCTCGCCTTGACGCGGGATTCAGACTCGCGTTGATCGCCGCGCTCACACCGGCGCTCGCAGACAGGGCCTCGCAAGTCGATCCACTGATCAAGGCGGCGGCGAATCCGCAGTTCGGCGACTTTCAAGCCAACTTTGCCATGGGACTCGCCAAGACGCTTGACCGCAAACCGCGAGAGCTCGCGCAAGAAGTCATTGACTGCGCGCCACAATCGCTGCGCGACCTGTGCGATCCTTTCGAGATTGCGGGCCCTGGATTCATCAACATCCGCGTGCGACCTGAGGTGCTTGCCGCCGCCCTCACAGCGATGGATTCGCCGACACTTGGAGTCTCGAGCGCAAACGGTTCGCGCACAGTCGCGGTCGATCTCTGCGGAGTCAATGTCGCCAAGCAGATGCATGTGGGACACCTTCGCGCGACGATCATCGGCGACACGATTGCGCGGCTCTTCGAACGCCTGGGATGGCGTGTCTATCGACAGAATCACCTTGGCGACTGGGGCTTGCCGATTGCGATGACTCTCGCGTCGCTGCGCCGAGCGAAGATCGATATCTCGCGCGTGACGCTCGATGATCTCAACCGCGCCTATCGCAGTGCACAGGCACAGGGTCGCGACGACGAAGCGGGGCTCGCCGCTGCACGGGCCACTGGTGCTGGTCCGCACCGGATCGCAGAACTTGAGGCGCAGCACGAAGGGGCATCCGCCGCGCTCGCTGATGCGCACGACACCCTGCGTCGACTGCAATCGGGCGAGAGTGCGGTCGTCGCCGATTGGCAGAAGCTCATCGATGTCACCATGCACGAGGTCTACGAGACTGCTCAATTGCTTGGAGTCGACCTGAAACCTGAGCACAATCGAGGCGAGAGTTTCTTTCGGGATCGACTTGTGCCAACCGTTGACGCTTTTGTCGCGGCCCAACTCGCCTCGCGCGATGCTGGTGCGCTGGTCGTGCGGTTCGAAGGTCGGGAACGTCCGCTGCTGATTCAGAAGTCGGATGGCACCTCGCTCTATGCGACGACCGACCTCGCGGCCGCGCGTTACCGCGTGCAGGATCTTGGCGCAGAGCTTGTCGTCTACTGCGTCGATGCGCGCCAGCGTGACCACTTCAAGGATGTCTTCGACGCCGTGCGGCTCATCGGTTGGACCGCACGGGCAGACTCGACTGAGGCTTCTCTCGTGCATGTGCCATTCGGCGCCGTTCTAGGAGCCGACAAGCGCCCACTCAAAACGCGAAGCGGCGAAAACTTCACGCTCAAGGCGCTGCTCGACGAGGCAATCGCGCGGGGACGCCGCGAGGTGCACGCTCGCGCAGCGATTGCAGACTCGCCGACCGCCGCCCTCTCGCGAGCCGAACTTGATGCGATTGGACAGGCAGTGGGAATCGCCGCGATCAAGTACGCCGACCTGTCGAGTGATGTCGGGCGTGACTACGTCTTTGACCTCGATCAGATGGTGTCCTTCGAGGGTGACACTGGCCCATACGCGCAGTATGCGCACGCGCGCATCGCGGGAATCCTCGCGAAGGCAACGAGCCTGGGGATCACCTGCGGAGCCATCGTTGTGCGCGAACCACAGGAGCGCGCGCTCGCGCTCAATCTCTTGCGTTACCCGGCTGCGATCGAGGATGCCGCCGCGCAACTCGCTCCCAATCGAATCGCTGCATTCGTCTTTGAGCTTGCCAATACCTTCAATGCCTTCTATCAGGCGTGCCCAGTGCTGCGCGGTGCCGACGATGCAACGCGCTCATCCCGAGTTCACCTGTGTGATCTCACTCGTCGCGTCCTGGCGGATGCGCTCTCCATTCTTGCCATCACCGCTCCACCGAGGATGTGAACTGTGAGCAATCCCTCTGCACACCTGCATATTTTTGATCATCCGCTCATCCACCACAAGCTTTCGTATATCCGCGATCGCCACACCAACACGCGCGACTTTCGGCGACTGCTCTCTGAAATCGCCACGCTCATGACCTATGAAGTGTGCCGTGACTTTGTAACTGAGTCGGCCGAGGTCGAGACTCCGCTCGAGCGCACGCGGGTTCGACGGATTGCAACGCCGATCACGCTGGTCCCAGTCCTGCGGGCTGGACTCGGTATGACGCGCGGGGTGCTCGAGATGATTCCAGAAGCCCGTGTGGGTCACATCGGAATCCGCCGTGATGAGTCAACTGCGCTTCCCGTGGGGTACTACACCAAGTTGCCAAGCGACGTTGCTGCAGGACCCGTGATCTTGGTCGATCCGATGCTCGCAACCGGTGGATCGAGCGACTACGCAATCACGCTCTTGCGCGAGGCAGGCTGCACCGATGTTCGACTGGTCTGCCTCGTCGCAGCCCCTGAGGGTGTGGCGCGACTCGCAAAGGCGCACCCCGAAGTCCGCATCTACGCCGCGGCGCTCGACCGAGAGCTCGATAGCAACAAGTACATCCGTCCAGGGCTCGGTGACGCGGGCGACCGGTGCTATGGCACGGGATGAGCTACGCGTCCTTGCGCCAAGGAGTGTCAGCCACTCCGCGCGCGCCGTTGGCTCGTCGGGCCATTGCGAACAGCAGGTCGCTCAGTCGGTTCAGAAACTGAATCACTGGTTCGCCGATCGGCTCTTGCTCATTGAAGGACACCGCGAGACGTTCGGCTCGCCTGCACACAGACCGCGCGACATGCAAGTGCGCGGCGAGTGACGATCCTCCAGGCAACACGAAAGCGCGGATTGGCTCGTTCTTGCCATCGATCTCGTCAATGAACGACTCAGCTTCTTTGACGTGATGCTTACTCATACGGGTGACCTTTGACTCGTGCGCTGAACCGCGAGGCGTTGCGAGATCGGCGCCGAGATCGAAGAGGCGCGATTGCAACCGAGTCAGGATCGCGCCGATCCGCGTTTCGATCGCGCAGTCGGGCGAGCATGCCACGACGCAGACTCCGAGCCACGCATTCAACTCATCGACGGTTCCGTACGCCTCAATTCGCGGATGGTGTTTCATGACACGCACGCCACCGAAGAGCCCGGTCGATCCATCGTCACCTGATTTGGTGTAGAGCTTCATGTCGATCGTCCCTCGTCATGCGGTGCGCCGTGCAACACGAACTCTGGCGCGACTGCACGAATGCCTGCGCCATCAGCCACAGAGACTGCAAATCCAGTTCGAAGTGCCCCCGCACTCCACGTGCCGTCACGCGCAAGGGCGATGACTCCGATCTGCTGTTCAGGTCCTGGATGAAAGTGTCGCTCGATCCTTTCGAGCACTTCGTGGACCGCCTGCGCTGGAGTCGCACCCCTGCGAATGCACTCAACAGCGAGGAACGATCCGCTCACGCCCATGATGAGCTCACCATTGCCAGTGGCGACTGCTCCACCAACTTCTGGATCGACATACAGTCCGTGTCCAGGGATCGGCGAATCGCCAACTCGGCCACTTCGCTTGTAGGGAAGGCCACTCGTCGAACACGCTCCCGCCATCACTCCGCGCGTATCGATCGCGAGGACTCCGATTGTGTCGTGCGCGACCATCCGCTCACCGATCGCACTCGCTGCGGACGCGACTCCGATGGCTGCACCACGATCGATCCCGTGGTCGGTTGTGCCTCCCGATACATCTCCCGAACGCCACTTCAGCCACGCCGACTTCGCGTCTGCAGAAAGCAAGACTGAAGCCGCCATCCCCAGGGAGTCCGCAAACACATCCGCCCCCTCCCCAGCAAGCATGACATGAGGGGTCGTTTCCATGACGAGCCGCGCGAGATCGGTCACGCACAAGTGTCTCGTCACGGCACAGACCGCGCCGCACCGGTTGGGAGCCACCATGACGCACGCATCGAGGCTGACTTGGCCATTCGCATCCGGAAGCCCTCCAAACCCTACCGAATTCACCGTTGGATCGACTTCTGCTTCGCGCGCCGCTGCGCAAACCGCATCCAGCGACTCTCCCCCAACGACGAGTTGAGGCCAAGCCCGCTCACACCCACGGGCTGAAAAACTCCATGTTCCGAGCATCATGGGCTGACGTGGGTATTGCATCGCTCGAAGCGTATCTGCTGCTGCCACATGAGTTCGATCTCACAAAAAGAATGAAACCCCGTGCCTTGCCAGCGAGTTCTTGCGTATTGCCGTATGGCCCTTCTGCTGTTGTTTCGTTGATTTCGGTTGCATCCCGCTCAATTGTTTGAGTAGTATTCAGAATCAGGTTCTTGGGGGTCTGGTCCAGCATCGTTCCACCGTCTCTCGTCTTACTCGTTTACTCCTCTGAAGGTCACCCCACAATGAAGAGTCTCACTCAGCGTGCATTCACAATCGTCGAGCTGCTCGTGGTCGTCGCGATCATCTCGCTTCTCATCGCGATTCTCCTACCCGCAATTGGTAAGGCGAAGGATGGCGCTCTCGTCACACAGAGCATTGCCAATCTGAACAATCTTGGGAAGGCCAATGCGACATACGGCGCAGACTGGCAGGATCGCCAGTTCACTGCCTGTGCTGATGACTTCGGTGCCGTTGCTGGAAACTGCGCGACATACGTCGGCCAGGTGGCCTGCCCAGCTGAGCAGATTCTCGGTTGGGATTCCACTGGTGGACTCTGGGGATACTGGCTTGGCGGCGGACTCTGCCCAGGCAATTACCCAGGAAACTGCGGCAATTGGATCGTCTATTGGCCACAAGAGTGGGCATCAACCAACGGATTCTTCGGCGCATGGCGCATGCCAAACGTGAAGGCGTTCAACGACTATGTCAATGGGAAGTTCTATGACAAAGTCTTCTGGGCTCCAAAGGACAAGGTCTATCTCGAAAAGGCTGCTGACGCGCTTGCGAACCCTGGCGAGTTTTCGGTTCCACCGAATCCTCCGATCTACTCAACGTATTGCTGGAGCCCCGCTGCAATGTGGTCACCCGACGTGTTGAGTTCGACAACGCTCGATTGCCCCAATGCCGGCAAGCCTCAACTGTGTGGACCAGGCGCATGGCGCTCGCCAGCGGCGAGTCAGGCTGCGTACCCAGACTTGAAGACGCGCATGATCGAGCATCAGTGGCTTCAGAACCGCGAAGGTGGTGAGTACAACCCAGGCTTTGCTGGACAGGTGCCTTGGATTTTCAATCAGGGTTACAACTCGGCTCCTGCCACCTTGTACTTCGATGGCCATGTGACCCTCGCAGGCGTTTCTGACGCCATGGAAGCACACGCCCGCGCGAAGGGACAGAATGCTTCGAACTCCAACATGTGCGCCGCTGGAAAGGGTCTGTGGCACAGTGGCACCCCGATGGGCTCGACTGGTTACTACAGCAACATCGGCTACGACATGCTGGTTGCAACCAATTACCACATTCTCACAACCGACGGCATTCAGGGCCGTGATGTGACTGGCGCGAAGTAAGTTTTCGCATCATCAATTCGACTGTTTCTAAACCGGCGCCTCCCTGGCGCCGGTTTTTTATGGGCCATTTCCGTGCGTGCGGGTAGTCTGCCACGCATGAGTGATTACAACTTGAAGGCGTCCTCTCGTGCGTTCACGATCGTCGAACTCCTCGTTGTTGTCGCGATCATCTCGCTCTTGATTGCGATCCTCTTGCCCGCGATCGGAAAGGCGAAGGAAGCCGCACTCGTCACACAGAGTGCCGCGAATCTCAACAACCTTGGCAAGTCGAACGCAACGTACGGCGCTGACTGGCAAGACAGACAGTTCACTGGAATCCCCGACGACTTCGGTGCGCCGCCTGCCAATGGCAACTGCAACATCTATCAATCGCAAGTCGCGTGCCTTCCTCAGATGATCGCTGGTTGGGATGCCACAGGTGGACTCTGGGGTTTCTGGATCGGTGGACCACTCTGCCCAGGCGGCTATCCCGGTAACTGCGGCAACATTCCCGTTTACATCCCCAACGAATGGAGTTATGCCAACGGTTGCTTCGGATCGTGGCGGCTGTGCAATTACAAGGCCTTCAATGACTACGTCAACGGCAAGTACTACGACAAGGTCTTCTGGGCTCCAAAGGACCGGATGAATCTCGAGAGTGCTGCACCAGCGCTCGCGTATCCAGGCGAGTTCTGTCCGCCAGGGTCAACTGGCGGAAGTTCGATTCGATCGACCTATGTGTGGAGCCCCGCTGCGATGTGGGCTCCTGACGTGCTCTCATCGACAACGGCCGACTCTCCAAACGCGGGGAAACCAAATCAGTGTGGACCAGGCGCATACCGATCACCCGCTGCTGGAATGGCGACCTATCCAGATCTCAAGACGCGCATGATCGAGCGCATTTGGCTGCAAAACCGCGAGGGGGGAGAGAACTGCAACGCGTTCTCGCCGCCATCACCGTGGCTCTTCAATCAGGGCTACAACTCGGCGCCGGTGTGCCTTTACTTCGACGGACATGTGCAGATGACAGGAGTCGCTGATGCGATGGAAGCCGACGCCCGCATCAAGGGACAGAACGCGGCGAACACGAACATCTCGACCGCGGGGCGAGGACTCTGGCATCGAGGGACTCCCCTCGGAGGTGACGGCGCCGCGTACTACACCGCGCAGGCGTACGACCAACTCGTGAACACCGCATTTCATGTCCTGACGACGGACGGCATTCAGGGCCGCGATGTCGTGGGCGCGAAGTAGCGAACGCGGCTACGGGTTTCCGAGCCCTGGAGCAACTGGTCCGGGCTGGGGAGTCACCGGTGGCGGCTTCTTTCCACCGAGCGGGAGCGCCTCAAGCCCTCGCGGCGCCGCGATCGGATCTGAGCTTCGTCTGCCAGTGGGGGCAATCCCTGGAACTTCTTCAGTCCCCTCTGGCGTTGATCCACTTGGTGGCGATGTCGCAATTGGCTCAGTTGCATGCGGATGCAAGTCTCGTGTGACGAGCGCGAAGTAATGGCGTCGAATGGCATCGTCGAACAAGTAGGCGGCATCGATCTCATCGGATGTCGGCGGGCGTTCCGCTGCCTCGATGGATTCGGCCTTCCAGTCACGGCCGTTGCGACTCGTTGACCGCACGAGTTCGCCCGCTTTGCTCGCGATCGAAGTGAATGCGATGTGGCTTTTCCTCGCGGTCGCCGATCCCATCCAACTGCCGCCAACTGCGAGCCGTGGGAGTAGCACCGGAATCCCCTCAGCCATGGCCGCGGCGTGAATGACTGGCTCGGCTGAATCTGAGAGAGCGAGAAAGAGATGCGTCGACGGGCCGAGCGTGGCGGCAGAGAGATCGCACACTTCGAACGTATCAGCAACGCGATCTCGTAGATCCACCATCTTTGAAGTCTCGACGCTCCAAGTCACTCCGCCATCGCTTGAGAGCGCACTGAGCAAGTGCCGAGTGGGTGGCTCGTGCGCGTAGTTTCGTGCCACGAAGTACAGCCGCAACCGTCCCGCTGACGCTGAGCAGACGCAGGGATGCTCTGGGGAATCCATGCCAACGGGAATCCCTTCAACGAGGCATGGTTGAAGCTCGCTCCAATCGACCCCGCGATTGCTGCTCGTCGCGCGTGCAAGCGTGCCGAACGCTTTCGGAGTGTCGAGTGAATAGTTCACAACGAAGAGAGCGACCGCTTCAGGGGAGAGTGCAATCAGCGTTGGCGATGAGACCCCGTGAAAACCAGCAGGCGCCGAGAGCTCGGTCGACTGCGCGCAATAGAGGCGCACCGAGTCGTTCCACGGTCCGACCGTGCCAGCGCGCGCTGCGTCAACGCGCTGAGCTCGCGCTGCATCGACGAGTGCGATGGCCTGCGCGTTGGGGACTCCATCAAGTGAGTTTGGTTTCTGTGAGTCGGGCGGTTCTGACTTGGACGGCTGAGACGTAGACGGCGGCAGCTTCCAACTCGA
>SYHM01000045.1 GCA_005799205.1 Planctomycetia bacterium
CGTTGTTCGACTTCATCGCCTGCGCCTGCGGGTGAACTTGCGATCGATGCGAGAATCCGATCAACCCGCCCCTCAATGCGCTGTGAATCCCATGTCCGTGCCTCTGCGATGAGCATTCGCCGCAGTTCGTTTGGGTCAGCACTTGGAAGCGCCTGTGGACTCCAGTCAAGTTCAAATCGACCGCGAGCCCACCCGCAGAACTGCGTGAGCGCCGCCTCAGGGAAAGCCTGAATATTGATGTTGACAAACTCGATGGCGAAATCGATCGGATAGGCAATCTCACGCTCGCGGTACGCCTTACGAACCTCGGCCTGCAGACGCGTGGTCGCTTCAGCAGGCTCTCGAATTCCAGCAAGCAAATCGTCAGGCAACTGCTGGCCAAGCATTCGGTTGGTCCAGTGCAGCAGATCGCGCGCTCCGTACCCGGCGACGAGGTAGGGCTCGAGCGGACTCAAGTCGATCGCAGCGAACCGCCCTTGCGCAGCCTGCTCGAGTCGCTGGACGACCCCAGCGCGACCCTCGGCGTCGATGATCTCATCTGTGAGCGCAAGTCCGTAGGCCTTCATGGCCCACTCGATCACGCCAGGGCGGTCCCACTCGGAAGGATCTGCATCCTCTTGGATGTACTCGCCCATTGTGACGGTGATATGCGACGAGGCTTCTTCGAGCGCATCAACCGCCACCGTCTTGAGCACGCCCTCGCGGTCCTTTCCGGCAAATCGTTCAGGCTCGATCATCACACCAAATGCCTCCCAGACCCACTGCGAGATCGCCCCTGGAACGTGAAGTGGTGAGAGGAAGGTCGCGGCTGCGTCCGCGACAGCTTCGTCAATGAAGGTAAAGACAACGGACTTGATTCCGCGCCCTTCGAGGATGGGTTGGCGGCGTCCATAGAAGTCACGGCGTTGAACTTCCATCGGTTCGTCGTAATCGAGAATCGTCTTACGCATCTGAAAGTTGCGCTCCTCGATCTTGCGCTGAGCTCCTTCGACGGCGCGGCTGAGCATCGGAGCTTCGATTGCATCGCCTTCCTTCATGCCGAATCGGCTCAGAACATTGAGCGTGGTCTTTCCGGCAAACATCTTCATCAACTCATCATCAAGTGCGAGGAAGAATCGAGACTGTCCTCGATCGCCCTGACGTCCGGAACGCCCGCGCAGCTGATTGTCAATGCGGCGGCTCTCGTGGCGCTCGGTTCCGACGATGTGCAATCCGCCGAGCTCTTCAACATCTGCGAAGAATCGAAGCCGATGCACACTCCATCCCGCATCGTCAAGCGCCCCTTCAAGGGCCTCATTCGACATCGCCTGAATCTTCTTGGGTTGCAGATCGTGGGACTCCGTGACCCAGTGTTCGAGCAGCGCTCGGCGCACTGCAGCATCATCCATCGCCTCGAGGTCTTTGCGGCTGAAAGAGAGGGCTCGTGCCGCGAGGTGGCGATGAATGAGCGACAAACACTTCGCTTCACCCATCGACGCGTCTGCTTCGCGTGGCGCGATATCGCGCCGTTTCCAGTGCTCAACAAGCATCGCTGCGTCAATTGGCGCGAGTTTGATGTCCGTACCACGACCAGCCATGTTGGTTGCGATCATCACCGCGCCGAGCCGACCAGCGCCAGCGATGATGTCTGCCTCACGCTCGTGCTGCTTGGCGTTGAGCACTTCATGGCGAATCGAATGTTTCTCTGTGAGCATCCTGCTGAGCATTTCGCTCTTCTCGACACTCGTCGTGCCGACGAGCACCGGCGCCCCCGTGTCATGGACGCGCTTGATCTCATCGACAATCCGTTCCCACTTGTCCTTCTGCGAGAGAAAGACGAGGTCTTGCCGGTCAACGCGCACCGCGGGCATGTTCGTTGGAATCGAGACCACAGGCAGTCTGTAAATCTCGTGAAACTCGGTCGCTTCGGTGTCCGCGGTTCCAGTCATTCCCGAGAGCCGCTGATAGAGCTTGAAGAAGTTCTGGATGGTGATCGTCGCCATCGTCTGCGTCTCTTCCTTGATCCGCACACTCTCTTTGGCTTCAACCGCCTGGTGCAACCCATCCGACCACTGTCGCCCAACCATCTTGCGTCCCGTGTTTTGGTCGACGATGACGACCCCCATCTGTCCATCCTCGTCAGGGGCGACGACGTAGTCGCGGTCGAGCTGGTAGACGGTGTGGGCGCGCACAGACTGCTCGAGCAAGTGCGGCATGTCCATGTTCTCGCCGACATAGAACGAACCGATCTTCGCTTCGCGCTGCGCCTCTTCGACGCCTTCGTGCGTGAGGGTCGCACGCTTCTTGTCCATCTCGAGTTCGTAGTACTGCGTGAAGCGGTCGCGCTCGCGCTCAAGCACTGGAAGCTGCTTTCGGTGCGCATCGAGTCGCTGCTTGATGGCAGGAATTGTTGCCTTGTCACGCGCATTTCGAATGTCGCCCTCGGCACCAGCCACGGCAGCGCGGCAATGCTGCACCTTGTCTTCGGCGCTCTGCCACTCGTGTTGGCGCGCGACGAGGTGGATCGCCAACCGCTTCGCAAGTTCGTAGCGCGGCTGTTGGTTGTACGCAGGACCCGAGATGATGAGTGGAGTTCGTGCTTCGTCGATCAGGGTTGAGTCGACTTCGTCAACGATCGCAAACTCGCGTCTGCGCTGCACCTGATCTGCCGCGCGAAGCTTCATGTTGTCGCGTAGGTAGTCGAACCCGAACTCGCTTGTCGTTCCGTAGACCACATCGCACGAGTACGCGATGATCTTGTCGCTCGGCCGCTGCATGTGCATTGGATGGATCGCCCCCACGGTGAGCCCAACCGCACGGAAGAACGGGAAGGTCCAATCGCGATCCCGTTGCACGAGATAGTCGTTCACCGTCACGACATGCACCTGCTTCTCTTCACACGCTGCGAGGTAGCACGCGAGGGGGCCGACGATCGTCTTTCCCTCGCCAGTCTTCATTTCGGCGATTCTGCCTTCACTCAAGACGATGCCGCCGATGATCTGCACATCGAATGGACGAGCTCGAAAGGGTGGACGGCTCTCAGGAAAGACTTCACGAATCGCCTGATAGACCGCAGGCGGAATGTCGACGAGTTGCCAGCCCGCCAGTTCGCCGTGGCAGCCGCGCAACTCGTCAGTCGCTGGTCGAGGGGCGGTCGCCGCCATCACGGCCTGCGTCTCAAGAAACAGTGTCCGTGCAGGTTCTTGTAACTGCGCTGGGTCGAACCCGAGCGCTGGGTTGAATGCGTTGCGCAATCCCACGGCGCGATCCATCGCTTCGCGTGCGCACCCGAAGATCTCGGGGATCATGTCGTAGGGTCGTTCACCTGCGCGTACGCGCGCGCGAAACGTGAGGGTCATTTGCCGCAGTTCGGCATCGGTCATCGCCGCGTACCGAGACTCGAGCTCGCTGACCTTGTCGACGATGCGCAGATAGCGACGAACCATGCGCTGGTTTTGAGTTCCAAAGGTCTTACGAATGAAGAAGTCAAGGACTGGAATTGGCATTGTGTGTAGCTCGAATGAAAGGGCGGATCGCTCCGCGTGTGTTCGTGATAAAAGACTGGCTTAGCAGAATCGCGCCGATGCGCGGGGGCTCAAGAGCAGTGCGCTCGACCTGTTTACAGTGTCGGCGGAGGGGCGGCCGCAACCCCAGTCACGACTGCCCGCGTGCACCAAGCCATCACATCAGCGTCGACCTGTGGACCATGCGCGAGTGCACATGTGTCGACGGAACCCCTCTCGTGCCCGTTCCGCTCGCTTGCAGAAGTTCTGGTGCGCTCAGACCTGTGAGCACTCTCGACAATGCGTGCACCAGAGAATCCAAGGCCGCTCGCTGAGCAGGCGAGTGGCGCGCCAATGGCGGCGAGCGTCAGCAGCAGCGCAAACACACAGGGATGGATCACCGTCAGGGGCACGATTGCATTGTGGCACCGAAACGACCGATTCGCAAGTGCAAGGCTGTACTCTTGCAATCTCTCGCGGTCGCTGTCGACTTCGAGTGGGGTGGTAGCTCAGCGGTCCAGAGCCCCTGACTCATAATCGGTGAGACCCGGGTTCGAATCCCGGCCGCCCCATTGGGGAGCGCCTCGGCGCTACCCTTCGCCGCGTGGCGAATCGAATTGATGGCATCTTTGCGCGACTGATCGACAGTCATCGCGCAGGATTGATGCCATTTCTCACCGGTGGGTATCCGTCACTCGCCGTGACAACGGATGCGATTGGTGCCGTCGCTCAGGCTGGCGCATCGATCATTGAAGTGGGGATTCCGTTCAGTGACCCGATCGCGGATGGCCCTGTGATTTCTGCGAGCATGCATGAAGCACTCGCCGCTGGTGCGACGGTGGAGGGGGTGTTCCGCGCGGTCGCTCAGGCTCGCGCACACACCGATGTCGGACTTGTAGCCATGGTCAGCGCATCCATTGTGACTCGAATTGGAGCGCATGATTTTGTCTCGCGCGCTGCACATGCAGGATTCGATGGACTCATCGTTCCCGATCTCGACAGCGCCGGTGCAGGCGAGCTTGCCAATCTCTGTGAGTCGCGCGGACTCTCGCTGGCGCTGTTGGTGGCGCCTACAAGTTCGAACGAACGGTCGCGCGAGATCGTGTCTCACTGCCGCGGATTTGTCTACCTCCTTGCGCGCGCTGGGATCACAGGTGAGCGCGATGCGAGCCCAGAGATTGCTGGGCCAGTTGCTGCGCTCCGCGCCGTCACGCGGCTTCCGATCGCCGCAGGCTTTGGCATTTCAACCGCTGCGCATGTTGCCGCGGTCACACAACACGCAGATGCGGCAATCGTTGGAAGCGCCCTCGTGCGCCGCATGGGATCGACGACTCCGGTCGAAGCGGCTGCAGAGTTCACCTCACTCCTTGCGGCGGGGTTGCGCGCTCCTGTCAGGCGCAACTGATCGAGTGAACGCCTTTCGCTCACGAGTCGGTCCA
The DNA here is from genome assembly GCA_005799205.1 of Planctomycetia bacterium. Lineage (GTDB taxonomy): Bacteria > Planctomycetota > Phycisphaerae > Phycisphaerales > SM1A02 > F1-60-MAGs104. The sequence continues at coordinate 4,922 of SYHM01000045.1, forward strand.
TCGGCTGCTCACGGCGCACTCATGCTTCGAGCGCACTCCGTGACTGTTGAGTTTCCTGGAGTGCGCGCGCTCGACCGTGTCTCGCTTGACTTTCGTGCTGGTGAGATCCACGCGATCATCGGCGAGAACGGGGCTGGGAAGAGCACATTGATGCAGGTGCTTTCAGGCGCGATTCCGGCGACCGAAGGCAGCGTGATGCGAGGTGGAGTGCCGCTTCGGTTGAACCATCCGTCCGACGCACGGCGAGCGGGGATCGCCATGGTGCACCAAGAAATCAATCTCATTGAGACGCTGTCGGTCGCCGACAACATTGCGTTAGGTCACGAATCCGTTCGCTTTGGCGGACTCATCATCGACGCACAGCGACAACACGACCGCGCGCGTGAGGTGCTCGGAGCGCTCGGCGCGAAGATCGATCCTTCACAACTGGCTTCAAGCCTCTCGATCGCGCAGGCTCAGTTTGTCGAGATTGCCAAATGCATTGCGAGCGAAGCGCGGGTGCTCATCTTGGACGAGCCAACGGCCGTCCTTGGAGCGCGAGATGCCGAACGCCTCCTTGCGCTCATGGTTCAGATGCGCATGGATGGGCGGGCGGTCTTGTTCGTGTCCCATCATCTCGATGAGGTGGTGGCAATCGCCGATCGGGTGAGCGTGCTTCGCGATGGCGAAGTGGTGCAATCCTTCGAGCGGGGAACGAATGGTGCGCTCACCGACGTCGCTGGTGCGCGCGTTGATGAGGGAGTGCTCGCACGGGCGATGGTGGGGCGAGAACTTGGCTCGATTTATCCGCCAATCACGCTCGAAACAGATGATCACGCATCATGCAGGTGTGAGCCCGCAATTGAACTGGTGGACTTTGGAGCTCACGGCCGGTCGCGCGGGATCAATCTTGCTGTTGGCGCGGGCGAGATTGTTGGGATCGCTGGGCTCGTTGGAAGCGGGAGGACCGAAACAGCAGAGGCGATCGTTGGGCTGCGAGAGCGAGTGGGAACAGTGCGAGTGGGGGGAGTGGCCGTTCGCTTTTCCAACGTCCGCGCGGCAATGAAGGCTGGGATCGCCTATGTCAGCGAAGATCGCAAGGGCCGCGGAGTGCATACCACCTTGTCAACGATCGAGAACATTGTGCTGCCATCGCTCGATGCCTCAACGCGGTTCGCAGGCGCATGGATCGACCGTGCACAGCAGGACGCGGTCGCCGCGAAGTGGATTCAAACCTTTGGAATTCGTTGTCCAGTGCCACAGCGGGCGTTGTCGTCGCTGTCGGGAGGCAACCAACAAAAAGTCGCGCTCGCACGCTGGCTCGAGACGAAGCCGCGCGTGCTGATCGTGGATGAGCCGACGCGGGGTGTCGATGTTGGCGCGAAGAGTGAGATCTATTCAATTCTCGCCAACCTCGCGCGCGGGGGGCTCGCGTGCCTCGTCATCAGTTCGGAGTTGCCAGAGCTCATTGGGATCTCGCACCGCCTTGTGGTGATGCGTCATGGAACAACTGCAGGCGAACTTTCATCTGCGCAGCTGCGCGCCCATGGTGCGGACGAGCACATCATGCGACTTGCATCGGGCGTTGCAAGCGACAAGGATCAGACCTCATGAACATGGCGATCGCACCACACATTCGGCCCGCGCACGAACTCTTGCAACGGTGGGGAGTGGTCGTCGCGTTTGCGATCCTCTTCGCTGTCAGCACCGCGAAGCAGGGGGCCGAGTTTCTGAATCCTGAAAATTTTCGAGCGATGCTCAATTCGAACGCGCCCGTTGGAGTGCTTGCCGTTGGAATGACGCTTGTGATCATTAGTGCAGGCATCGACCTTTCCGTGGGAAGTATGGTTGTGCTCGCGGCGGCGGTGGGTGTCACGGCGATGAACGCGCTGATTGCAAGCGGCACCTCGGAGCTCTCGGCGGTGCTGCTTGGTGCATCGATCACAATCGCATGTGGCACAGCCGCAGGGATGGTGAACGGAGTCCTTATCGTCTATGGGAAGATCGCACCATTCGTCGCAACGCTTGGCGGGCTCGCTGCGTTTCGATCGATGTCGCTTGCGATCGCAGACGCAGGAGAGATCCGTGCACAGAGTGCGACGCTCTTCAGCGCGCTTGGGCGGGGTGGGATTCCTCTTCCCTACCTCGAGAACGCCGCAGGGAAGCAGCTCACACTTTCGTACAGCACAGTTATCTTCTTTGCGCTCGCGATCGCCGCACAGTGGATTCTGTCTCGAGCTCGATTCGGTCGCTATCTCATTGCAATTGGTGCGAATGAAACTGCGGCGCGGTACGCGGGATTGCCAATCGCATCGGTTCGGCTTCGCGTGTACGCGTTGATGGGCCTCTTTGCAGGAATCGCCGCACTCATTCAAAGTTCGCGAATGAACTCGGTCTCCACCTCACAACTGGGGCTGGGCAGCGAACTTGATGCGATTGCAGCAGTTGTCATCGGTGGAACCTCGCTTCGTGGCGGCGCGGGGAGAGTTTGGGGCACCGTTGTGGGTGTTCTCATTCTGGCGATGATTACGAACATCCTCACGATTTCTGGAGTGAGTCCATATTGGCAGGGAGCGGTCAAAGGGGGGGTCATCGTCCTGGCAGTGCTCGTGCAGCGTCCCTCGAACCACTAGCTCGTGCCGCGGCCCGCTGGCTCTTGTATCGTTCGTCAATGATCAACAAGCACGCAGCGTTCTCTGTCGTCGGAGTAATCCTCTGCGTACCGGTCCTGTTGGGGCTCGGCGCCTCAGAATCAGCGCCACCAGAACTTCCAGCCGCGAAGACTGTGGCGCAGGCTGCGAAACTCAGAGTTGGAGTCTCCATTCCTGCCGCTGATCACGGCTGGACCGCTGGAGTTGTCTGGTGGGCCAACGAATGCGCCGCGCTCCATCCAGAGATTGAATGGACTGTCGCGACCGCCGAGACCCCCGAAAAGCAGATTGCGGACATCGAGGCACTTCTGGCAAAGAAGGTCGACGCGTTGGTGATACTCGCGACCGAGTCGGCCCCGATCACTCCGATTGCTCAGGAGGCACATGAACGTGGTGTGCTCATCGTCAATGTCGACCGAGGATTCCTCAAGCCTGTCGCGGACATTTTCATCGAAGGGGACAACGCTGCCTTCGGTCGTAAGAGCGCGCAGTTCATGGTTGAGAAGCTTGGAGGCAAGGGGAAGGCGAAGGGAGACATCATCATCCTTGAAGGGATTCCATGCACGGTGAATACGGCGCGCGTCAGTGCAGCCGCTGAAGTTTTCGCGGCTGAGCCAGGCATCAAGATCGTCGGTCAGCAGGCCGCAAACTGGAATCGCCAGAAGGCGCTCGAAGTGACTGAAACACTGCTGGCGAAGAGCCCCAAGGTCACCGCGATCTGGGCCTCCGATGATGACATGGCACTTGGTGCAGAACAAGCGCTTGCTGAGAAGGGGATCGAGGGGGTCTGGATTCTCGGTGGCGCGGGGATGAAAGACATCGTCAAGCGGGTCATGGATCGAGACCCAATCTTCCCAGCGGACATCACCTATCCACCATCCATGATCGCAACTGGAATGGAACTCGCTGCAACGACGCTCGCTGGCGGCAAGCGCGCTCAGAAGTTGCAGTTTCTTCCGCAGCACCTCGTGATCGATGTCGACCTCGTCACGCCAGAGAACGCGAAGCGCTATTACTTCCCAAAGAGCGTGTACTAGTACCGCCGCATCACGCCAATGACGACTCCTTGAATCGTGCACTCACGCACGATGATCGGTGCAAACTCTGGATTCGCAGGCTGTAGCCGAATCATCCCATTCTTCTCCTCAAAGTACGACTTCAGCGTTGTCTCGCCATCAGGAAGGAGCGCGACGACGCGCGCGCCATTCGCTGCGGTCGAGCGGCGTTCCACGATGACATAATCGCCATCGAGGATGCCTTCATCGCGCATCGATTCTCCTTCGACTTGCAGCGCAAACATCTCGCCTCGGCGCGCGGTCATCCTTCCACCGAAAATCTCGTCAAGACGCAATGTCTCGTCCTGTGCACACTTTTCAATGGGCATTCCTGCCGCGATTCGACCCACCAGTGGAATAGAGAGTCCCTCACGCGCCCCCAGCTCATCTCCGACGACCGCTCCCTCACACTCAGATAAAGAGCGCGCCTTGTTGGCATTGCGTCGAAGAGCGCCCTTCTCGACGAGCGCTTCGACATGCTCGAAGACGGTGACCTTGCTCACATCGAGTTCGTCCGCGATCTCTTGAAGTGTCGGCGAATAGCTGTGGGCGATCCGAAAAGCCCGGACAAAGTTGAAGATTCGCAACTGCTTGGGTGTGAGGTTCATGGTGGTCATCCTGCGTGGAGGGTTCGTTGGCAGTCAGGCGGTAGACGTAGACGGGAGATGGAATTCGAGCAAGGCGTTGTGCAAGGCGGGCTGTCGATGAAAGCGCGAGTGCTCGCCGAGCGGTCATCGGACGCGGGCTAGGGATGGTCGCGGGTGTCGGTGGAAGTTCTTCCTGCACAGTGTGACCAGGGGCGATGCGGCCGAAACCAAACAGTGCGGCGATGTGTGAGATCCAATCGAATGAGGCGGGGATAGAGGCAACGACTCCGCGCGCATCAACGAAGTGCAGCGCACCAGCGGCATCGGCAGTGATGTCGCGCACAAACTCCCCACCCGGTCCAATCGAAACGAGCGGTCTGTGCGGTGAAGAAATCTGTGGCGAGTTGGTCGAGGGCAGGTCTTTCATGATGTTTGGTTCATCGGGTAAGCGCGGCACACTTCTCTAGTTTTTGTACGGTAGATGTTAGCCTGACGGGTGGTCGGTGTTATGTCGTTTTTTCTTGACTAGGATTCGGGACATGGCAAAGAGCTCCCATTTTGAGGTAGCGCCTCCCACGGATCACTCGAAGGAGGCCCGCGAGGCCTTCGGGCTCGATCCTGGGGTCGTTTTTCTCAACCATGGGTCATTTGGTGCCGTCCCGAGGCCTGTCGCCTTGGCAGCAGAGTCGTGGCGGCAAACGATTGAATCGCGCCCGATCGAGGTCATCGGGCGGCGGATGACCGAAGAGCTTGCCCGCATCAAAGCGTGTGTCGGCGAGTACCTCACCGTCGATCCTGCCCGGATCGGATTCGTCACGAATGCCACGAGCGGAGTTGGTGCAGTCCTTCGCAGCATCCCATGGGAGAGAGGCGATCGGATTGTGCTCTCGAATCAGGGATACAACGCCGTTCGTCAAGCCGCGCATGCCTACGGCGAGCGGTTTGGTTGCGAAGTTGTTGTGGCCGATCTCGAGCTTCCAATCGGAGGCGAATCTTCGATCGTCGAACGGTTCATGAGCGCGGTCGACGCACGGACGCGGCTCGTCATCGTCGACCACGTCACGAGCCCGACGGCGCTTGTGCTTCCAGTTGCGGCGATTGCACGCGCGTGCCGCGAACGAGGCGTGCACTGTCTCGTCGATGGCGCGCACGCTCCAGGCATGATTCCCCTCGACATCGACTCGGTCGGCGCCGACTGGTACACCGGCAATCTGCATAAGTGGGTCTGTGCCCCCAAGGGGTGCGCAATACTGGTCCCCGCTGCGCACACCGTCGCGTGGACCCATCCCGAGACAACGAGTCATTTTCATGGTCATGGGTTTGCTGCAGAGTTCGACTGGCAGGGCACCCGCGACTTCGCGAATGTGCTGGCGATTCCAGAGGCGATCCGATTTGTGCAGCGAGAATTCAACGGCGGAGTCATGCAGCACAACCACGAGCTCGCCGTCTGGGCTCATCAGTATCTGTGCTCGCGTTTCGATGTCGCGGCAGTCTCTCCGGTGGATGGATCACTCCTTGGGTCGATGGCAGCAGTGCTGCTCCCAGGGGCGATCGCGCGAAAGTTCAAGAGCGCGCAACTCTTTCAAGCAGCGCTCTACGAGCGACACCGCATCGAAGTACCAGTCATCGACTGGGGTGGTCGCTGGATCGTTCGAGTATCGGCGCAGGTCTACAACGCTGCGGCGGACTACCGAGCACTCGCGGACGCTGTCGAACTTGAAGCGCTCGCCTGAGCTTGTTTGAATGGCACATATTCGGTGTTGAACCAGGTCCACCACCGCTTCATGTCCCACCCATTGTCGACTGTGCTCTGTCCGAAGTCGCGTGTCGTGAGCGCAACAAGGGCCTGATGCGCGTCAGATCGATAGGTATAGACCATTGCGTCTTGCACACGCATCAAGACACCAGTCTGGAGCGAACCGACAATCGGTTGGAAGGCGCCAGAGCGGTCGCCGACAATCGGGACCACATTGGCGATGTAGTTGGTCCGCGTCCCGATTGCGATCCAAGCGAGGTCTCCATCGGTCTTCTTTTCATCAGCCGCGACTTGCGCGAAGATCAGGGATGGAATCACCGCGAAGGCGTCGACCTTCCCCGCGAGGAGCCCTGCTTGATTGGCGACTGCATGACGATCGTCGCGTAATCCCAAGTCGATCATCGCCACGACCTCGTCGCACGCAGGCCTTTGGATGCGCCTTGCGGCCTCATGCCGCATGTCACTCTCGTCGCTTCGGATCGCAATCTTGGCGAGCATTGCTTGGCCGAGTCCACCTTGCGAAGCGAAGTGATCGAGACAGGCGAGTCGAGCATCGTCCTTCTCACGCCCAAGGGCATCCCAGAGGACCTGCCACGACGAAGGATCTTTCCAGCGGCCAAACTCACTCAGCCCCTGCGTGCGAATCTCGCCGCGGTGCGTTCCAAATCGAGTGCGAACAAAGTCCTTTGCGGACTGTTCATACGACTGCGCTGAACCATCCGTTGATTTCGGCTGCAAGATCGATGGATCGACTGCGAACGGAACTCCACCAGTTGCAGGAATCGTGCGCAGCAGCGACGGCGGTGGGGTGCTCGGTGATGCCCCTTGTCCTGCACACACCAGCCAAAGGATTGAAAAGGTCGTGTGCATGCGCAATAGGATAGCCACGATGCAAGGTGAATCCCCACTTGATCCTCGCGCGATCTACGGTCGACTTGGCCCAGACGCATTCTGGTCGATCGCGCGAGCGTTTTACGCACGGATCGCGCGAGACACGCTGCTGCGACCGATGTTTCCAGCAGACCTCGAAGAGCCGATTCGCAATCAGGCCGAGTTTCTGATGCAGTACTTCGGTGGACCGCAGACGTACAGCGATCGCAAGGGGCATCCGCGACTTCGCATGCGACACCATCCATTCTCTATTGGGATCGCCGAACGAAATGCATGGGTTGCCGCGATGGATGGTGCTCTCGAGGATGCACAGATTCCCGATCCAGATCGTGCACTCATGAAGCAGTACTTCGCATCAACTGCGACCTTCCTCATGAACAGGGACGAACCGATCTAATCGGGATCGACCGCGCCGACCATCAGGTCGCGACGCGCGATGACGGTGAGCACCTGTTCTGCTTCAGCCCGCGTGGGCCACGAGCCGATCCGAACGGCGAAGAGGTCTTCTCCCTTCACTGTGTGAATCAGTTCGACCCGCGCGGGAGCAAGCTTCGCACGCTGCAAATCTTTCGCGAGCGACTTCGCACGCGACTTTGCTGCCGCTTGGGTGCTGTAGCTGCCGGCGCGGATTGTGAACGATCGATCGGCAACCGAGGTCGCCGTGGTTGGTTTCGGCGCAGGCGGGGGGGGCTTCACAGCGACTGGAGCAGTCGTGGGCACGGCGATCTGCACCGCTGCAGGAACGGCTGAGGCGACGCGCGTAGCGCTCGTGAGTTGGGCCGCCGTCGCACGCGCGCGCGCAGCATCTGCGGAAGGCAACAAGACTGCGGCACGCTCAAAACAATCCGCAGCATCAGTCGATCGATGTTGGCGAAGTCGTATGTTTCCGAGCAGTACCAGCGCTCCGCCTGCGACTTGTGGCTCAGCCGATCCCTTTGCTTGAAGGGCAAATCGCTCGGCCTCGTCAGTTCGACCGAGTTGGAACGCACTCATCGCCGCAATCAGCGCACCTTCTTGCGCCTCTGAGGTGTTCGCTGAGTGGGCGAGCGATTGGCCTTGTGCGAGCGAGGCCTCGTACTTTCCTTCTTCGTAGCGCGAGACTGCAGTTGTAAACGAAGCCGCCTTTGGGGGAGCATCGCACGCCGTCAACACGCCAGCCACGCTTGCGAGCAGTGTCATCCAAAACGATGGGTTGGCGCGTTGCGCGCCCTTGTTGCATCCTTGCACCCCCGTATCGTACGGAGTCGAC
>SYHM01000046.1 GCA_005799205.1 Planctomycetia bacterium
CGAAGTGCACGAGCCAGGGTTCAAGCAGAACATGCCCGACATGAATGCGGTGCTCGCAGTGCGTCAGTTGCCGCGGCTCGATGCGTTCATCGAACGGCGCGATGCCATCGTGCAGCGGTATCGCACCGAACTCGCATCAATTGATGGGATCGTTCCGCTGGGTGATCCTGCGTGGCCGCATCGTCATGCGCGGCATCTCTTCGTCGTGCGCGTCGATGAACAGCGCTGTGGAATTGATCGCGCGACCTTCATGGATGGACTCAAGCGACGCAATATCGGCACGGGGATTCACTTTCTTGCCGCGCACACCCATCGTTGGTACCGCGAGCACCGCAGCGAGTGGATGGGCAAACTTCCCAATACAGAGTGGAATTCAGCTCGAATCTGCACGCTTCCGTGCTTTCCGGACATGACCGATGAGGACGTCACCAGCGTCGTCGAGGCGATGAAGGAAACACTCATGGGAGCACGTACCGCAATGGCTGGGGGCCGCGGATGAGCGAGCGGTCCAGCGTCAGCGTCGTCATCCCGGTCTACAACGAGCGCGACAACATTTCGGAATTGCTCGAGCGCACAGTGCGCGAATGCCGTGGGCTCGGTCGTCGGTGGGAATTGATTCTCGTTGATGATGGCAGTCGTGATGGATCAAGCGAACTGCTCGCAGAGGCTGCGCGGGCGCATGGCGGCGAGATCAAGGCGCTCCTGCTGAACCGAAACTACGGACAGCACAATGCGATTCTGTGCGGCTTCGGCGCCGCGCAGGGGGACATCCTCATCACGCTCGACGCCGACCTGCAGAATCCGCCCGAAGAGATCGGCGCACTTGTGGCAAAGATTGATGAGGGCTTCGATGTGGTTGGGTCAGTCCGTCAGGATCGTCAGGATGCGCTCTTTCGAAAGGTCTTCAGCGGCCTCATCAACATGATGGTGCGCAAGTCAACTGGCGTCCGGTTGCAGGACTATGGCTGCATGCTGCGCGCCTATCGCCGTCGGGTGGTCGATGCAATGCTGAGTTGTCGCGAGCGGCACACGTTCATTCCGGTGCTCGCGAATCTCTTCGCGAAACGCGTGACTGAGATTCCCGTCGGTCATGCAGAGCGCGCGCGTGGCACGAGTAAGTACTCGTTCCTCACGCTCATCAACCTGCAGTTCGACCTGCTGACCTGTATGACGACGGCACCGCTGCGCATGCTCTCGATGCTTGGCGCGACAGTCTCTGCGCTTTCGATCGGATTCGGCGCACTGCTGTTGGTCTTGCGATACGCATACGGCGCCGCGTGGGCGGCTGACGGTGTGTTCACCCTCTTCGCAATCGCCTTCTTCTTTATCGGCGCCCAATTTGTTGCGCTAGGATTGATGGGCGAATACATCGGTCGCATTCACGCAGATGTGCGAGAGAGACCTCGGTACATCGTCGATCGAATCGTTGGAGAGACCTTGGGCGAGTGTGCGGCATCAACGCCCTCGCCACTCTCGCGCGAGCAACATTCCTAACCTGACTCGGAGCACCAATATGCGAACCGTCGTTCTTGCCTATCACGAAATTGGCGCAGCCTCTCTTCTCGCCGCGATCAAAAGTGGCCTCGAAGTCGTCGCCGTGTTCACACACCGGGATGATCCAGCGGAGGGCGGGTGGTATGCGAGCGTCGCTCGTGTTGCCGCTGAGCATGGCATTCCTGTGCATGCTCCCGACACGCTCGACCATCCGATTTGGCTTGAACGCATGCGCGCGATGAATGCACAACTGCTGCTCTCGTTTCACTACCGCGCGATGGTGCCGTCGAATGTGCGCGCGCTTTTTCCCAAGGGATGCATGAATCTGCACTCGGCGCTGCTTCCCAAGTACCGCGGGCGATGCCCGATCAACTGGGTGCTTGTTCACGGCGAACGCGAGACTGGCATCACGCTGCACCACATGGTCGACAAGGCCGACGCGGGCGACATCATTGCGCAAAACCGAGTCGCAATTGCTGACGACGACGACGCGCGCACTCTCACTGTGAAGGTCGCTGCTGCATCGGCGGCGCTTCTTTCGGAAGCGCTGCCGCTCATCACTGCAGGAAAGGCGTCGCGGATGCCGCAGGATGAGTCGAAGGCCTCAGTCATGGGACGGCGCACACCCGCCGACGGCCAGATCGACTGGACCAAGGGTGCCGATGAAGTTCGCAATCTCGTGCGTGCGGTGACTCATCCGTGGCCTGGGGCATTCACGTTTACGGGGACGCGCAAGATCATGGTCTGGCGCGCGCGCGTTGTGGGCTCGTCGAACACAACGGCACAGCCAGGAGAAATCGTCTCGTCATCGCCGCTGGTCGTCGCCTGCGGCGAGGGCGCGATCGAAATCGTCGAGGGGCAGTCCCCCGGCGGGGTCTGGTCGAGCGGCGAGCAACTCGCGCGCGAAATGAACCTCGTGCCGCGCATGAAGCTCGGCGTCCGGCCCTCGACAAGGGCGAAGAGCCGTACGAAAGTGCTCATTCTTGGCGTCAACGGCTTCATCGGCAGCCATCTCTCTGAGCGGCTTCTCGCCGAGGAGACCTACGAGGTCTACGGAATGGACCTTCACTCGGACAACCTTGGAACGCTCACCGAACATCCTCGCTTTCATTTTCTTGAGGGCGACATTGCGATCAACCGTGAGTGGGTTGAGTTTCACGTGCGAAAGTGCGATGTCGTCTTGCCGCTCGTCGCCATCGCGACGCCGATGGAGTATGTGCGCAATCCGTTGCGTGTGTTTGAACTCGATTTCGAAGAGAACCTTCGCGTCGTGCGCGATTGCGTGAAGTACGGCAAGCGCCTCGTGTTTCCATCGACGAGCGAGGTCTACGGCATGTGCACCGACGAACGCTTTGACGAGGAATCCAGCCCGCTGGTGACCGGTCCTATCAAGTCGCAGCGGTGGATTTACTCGGCGAGCAAACAACTTCTCGATCGCGTCATTTGGGCGTACGGCGCGCAGCGCGGTTTCAAGTTCAGCCTCTTTCGACCGTTCAATTGGATCGGTCCTCGGCTTGATTCGCTCGACTCGGCACGCATCGGCTCTTCGCGGGCGATCACCCAACTCATCTTGAACCTCGTCGAGGGAACGCCGATTTTGCTCGTCGATGGTGGCGCGCAGAAGCGATGCTTTACCGATGTCGATGAGGGCATTGAATGCCTCTTCCGCGTGATCGAGAACAAGGGGGGCTGCTGCGACGGCGGCATCTTCAACATCGGTAACCCGAGCAACGAGGCCTCCATCAAGGAACTCGCCGAGTGTCTCGTGAATGCATTCGAACGCCATCCGCTGCGCTCGTGCTATCCGCCGTTCGCTGGGGTTCAGCAGATCGAGAGCGCGTCGTACTACGGCAAGGGTTACGAGGATGTCCAGCACCGCCGTCCGAGCATCCGCAACGCCCAGTCGAAGCTCGGTTGGACGCCGACGATTGCAACCGCCGAGAGCGTCGAGCGCACGCTCG
>SYHM01000047.1 GCA_005799205.1 Planctomycetia bacterium
AACTCTCGAAGCGGTGCATGATGCGAACGCACTCGTGCGTGTGGGTGAGATTGTGTACGAGGTCTCAGTGCCTGCAGCCGATGTTGGACCGCTCTACGGCGAAGTTGATCGGACGGTCTCGTTCCACACACTGCACTATCTGGAGTCGCAAGGGCAGGGTTCGAGCTTCTGGCCACGACTCATTGGATTTCGATCGCCAAATGACCGCGCGTTCTTTCTGCTGGTGACCTCGGTCAAAGGAATCGGTACCCGGCGCGCGCTTCGGGCGCTGTCGATTCCCTTCGCGCGTGTCGCAGAGGCGATCGTGATGAAAGACCTCGCGCTTCTGATGAGCCTGCCTGAGATCGGGCGCAAGACAGCCGAGACGATGGTGCTTGAATTGCGAGAGAAAGTGACGCAGTTTGCATCGCCCGAACTGCCGGCACGTGTCGCGCCATCGCACTCGAAATCCACCGGAAGTTCGAGGACGAGCGCGCGCACCACTGAGGCGCTCTCACCACAGCAGACAGCGCTGACGTCGGCAGAAGTCATGGACGCGATGACGGTGCTCGTGCAACTTGGCGAGAGTCGAATCGACGCGAGGGCAATGATTGACAAGGCGCTTGAGCGTGATCCTGAGCTCGTGAGCGCCGACACGCTGGTCGCTGCGGCGCTCGCGTCGAAGGGGCTTACTGGTCCACGATGAACAAGCCCGCGCACAATCCGCACAGGTACGCCCTCATTATGGCTGGGGGTTCCGGCACGCGACTCTGGCCGATGAGCCGCGCGACCAAGCCCAAACAACTCCTTCCCTTCATCGGCGGCAAGTCGATGTTGCAACTCAGTAGTGAGCGACTCGAAGGACTCGTCGCCGCCGACAAGCGTCTTGTCTGCGCCTCGTGCGCGTACGCAGCCGATGTGGTCGGATCGATTGGTGGTCTCTCGCCGCACTGTTTTCTTGGAGAACCCGCCGCGCGCGACACGCTGAACGCGATTGGATTCGCCGCTGCGGTCCTCGTTCAGCGTGACCCCGATGCGATCTTTGCCGTGATGACAAGCGACCATGTCATCGAGCCGCACGATGCGTTCTGTAAGGCGGTTGAGACGGCCTTCGCACTTGTTGAAGCAGACCCACGCCGGCTAGTGACCTTTTCCGTTCCCCCGACATTCCCAGCCACTGGCTACGGCTACGTCGAACGGGGCGAGGCGATCGCGGGGTTCAACGAGGCCTACCGCGCGGCGAGATTCATCGAGAAGCCAGACCTCGCACGGGCAACACAGTTCGTCGCGAACCCCGCCTTCGGATGGAACACCGGCATGTTCGTTTTTCACGCGCGCACGGTGCTCGACGCGATCGGCTGGTTTTTGCCCGCAAACGCGGCGGGACTCGCGAGGATCGGCGCTGCGTGGGGGACGGCCGATGAGGAGGCGGTGATCACCGAGGTCTATCCAACTCTCACAAAAATCAGCGTCGACTATGGATTGATGGAGCCCGCCTCACGCGACGAGCGGCTCGCGATCTGCGTGGTGCCAATGCATGTCTCGTGGCGCGATGTCGGAAGCTGGTCGAGTTTCGGAGCGATTCTCGAGAGCGACGCGCAGGGCAACCGAGCCGTGGGTTCGGTGCTGCATCTCGACTCGACCAATCTCACCGTCGTGAGTGACGACCCGGCGCACATGATTGCCACCATCGGCGTTGAGGGGCTCGTGGTCGTGCACACCCATGATGCCACGCTCATCTGCCCTGCCGCGATGGCTGAGCGCGTCAAGGAGATCGCCGGGCGGGTGCCGAGCGACTATCAGTAGCCGCCATGCGCTACCTCGCGATCGATCTTGGAGACCGAAGAACTGGAGTGGCGTGCGGCGATGACATCTTGCGGTTGCCGTCTCCCGTCGGAATGATCGAAGCGAGCGACCGAGAGGTGCTCATGAAGGGGCTCGAGAAGTTCATTCGCGAGTACGGTCCCGATGCGCTTGTCGTTGGATTGCCTGTCAACATGGATGGCTCAGAGGGGCCTCGCGCCGCACTCTCACGAGCGTTCGCTGCGCAGTGCACTGAACGCTTTTCGCTCGCGTGCGAAATGCAGGACGAGCGGCTGACGAGTTTCGGGGCAGAGCAGCATCTCAATCAAAGCGGACGCACTCACGCGCAGAAGAAAAAGTTGCGTGATGCGCTCGCTGCGTGCGAAGTGCTACGCGATTTCTTTGGGCGCCCCCACGCGTAACACCGACCTCGGTGACGCGCGGCGATTCAGGCGATGCCAGCGGCCGCTCGATCGAGATACCAGACAAGTTCGCCGCGCTGTGACGCATCGCCCTGGGGAGTGATTCCCTTGATCGGGAGTTCGTGAAAGTCGTCGAAGCCGGTTGCAACTCGTTCGATCATCGACGCCTTGCTGGGTCCCACGACGAGCACTGCAATGCGACGAGCGGCGTTAATGAGCGGATAGGTCATCGTGATGCGAGGAGGAGGCGTGACCGTCGGACCATCGCACTCGCCCACGAGTCGTACTCGCTCATCGAGCACCGCAGTCTTCGGAAAGAGGCTTGCTGTGTGCCCGTTGTCACCCATGCCGAGCAACACGAAGTCGAGCCGCCCTTCACCACGAGGGCGCGCGGCAAATGCATCGACGAGTGCCTGTTCGTACTGCTGTGCCGCATTGGGTTCAGTCGCCATCATCGGGTGCAAGTGTTCTGACGGAATCCCCGAATGGTCAGCAAGAATCTCGCTGATCTGCCGCCAGTTGCTCTGCGGATGATCAAACGGAACGCGGCGCTCATCGACGATCCACAGGTGCGTTCGAACCCACGGAAACGACCGAAACTTCGGATCAGTCATCAACTGCTCATAGAACGGAAATGGCGTTGACCCGCCAGAGAGCGCCAGGTGAAAGTCGCCGTACTGCTCAACGCACTGCAATGCACATGCGAGTAACTCTGATCCAAGTGCTTCGTACACACCGTAGCGATCAACGCGAATCACGCTGCGTCCGAGCAGCGCTGGACCGTGCACCTCATCTGGATCGGGCGCGAGAGGAATCGGTTCAGCCATCGTTGTGCCAGGCCCTTCCGTCGCGCGCCATCATGGCATCTGATGCCTGCGGTCCCCACGATCCAGGGGCGTAGTTCGCGGCGATCGATTGGCGAATCGCCGCAGATCCCGCCCCGAGGAATGGCATTACCGAGGCCCATCCGCTCTCAACTTCGCGCCCATGCTTGAAGAGCGACTGATCTCCGCGCATCGCGTCGACTAGCAGCGGACCGTATGCCTCGACCGGCTCGACGCCAAACTGTTTGTCGAAATCAACCTGCATTTCAGCGCTCGCTATCCGAAATGGAGTGCCAGGCAGTTTGCTTTCGAATCGAAGGCGTGTCCGTTCGTCTGGAGCGATCTCAATCACGAGTCGATTGCCAACGGCGCCAGCACTATCGGCAACCCCTCGAAAGATGTTGGCAGTCGGAGGCTTGAACTGCACAACGACCTCAGTGCGCTTCTTCGCCATGCGTTTGCCCGTGCGCAAGTAAAACGGCGTGCCAGCCCATCTCCAGTTGTCGACGTGCAGTTTGATCGCCGCGTAGGTCTCAGTGGTGGACCCCGCGGGAACTCCTGGAAGTTGGTGGTATGCACCCTCCTGCTCGCATGCACCGTACTGTCCGAGGACCGCGTGGCTCGCGATCTCGCTCACGGGCGTCGTCCGCAGCGCCTTCACAACCTTGATCTTCTCTGCGCGAATGTCTTCTGCACCGTAGACGGTCGGCGGCTCCATGGCGGCAAACGCGAAGATCTGCAGTAAGTGCGACTGAATCATGTCGCGAATGGCTCCAGTTGCATCGAAGAACGCTGTGCGGTTTCCAACGCCCACCGTTTCGGCCGCGGTGATCTGGACATGATCGATGTAGCGATGATTCCACACTGGCTCGAAGATCGTGTTTGCGAATCGCAGCACCAGCATCGCCTGCACAACTTCCTTGCCGAGGTAGTGATCGATTCGGTAGATCGCCTCTTCTTCGAAGACCCGCCCAAGGGTGCGATTGAGGCTTGCGGCACTCTCTTCATCGTGGCCAAATGGTTTCTCGACGATGATGCGCTGCCAGGATCGCACATCGCGGTCGAGCGAACACCACCGCTTGCCCTCGGTCACGAGCGATGCGTCTTCAATGCGCTGCACGATCGACTCATAGAGCTCGGGTCCGACCGAGAGATAGAAGAGTCGATTGCCGCGTGTGCCGTTTTCGTCGTCGAAGCGCGAGAGTCGCTCAGTGAGCGCTGGATACATCTCGCCCTTGGCCGCGTCACCGGCGAAGTAGTGGATGCACTTGGCGAACTCAGACCATCGCGCGGCATTCCATCCCTTCGCGTGAGCTTCGACCGACGCGGCGAGTTCGCTGCGCCATGCGTCGTCTGACTTCTCGCGCCTCGAGACCCCCAGCACCTGCAACTTCGCGGGGAGCACGCGCGCGCAGTGCATCTCGTAGAGCGCTGGAATGAGCTTGCGCGCAGTCAGATCGCCTGATGCACCAAAAATGACAAGAACACAAGGATCCGCAGTGCGCATGCGGTGGGTTTTACCACCAGCAGCAGAGCACTGAACTCGCGCC
>SYHM01000048.1 GCA_005799205.1 Planctomycetia bacterium
GGATGCGATCCATGCGCTGCGAGGAGCCGCATGACTTCGCCCACGACGGTTTCATCGGATGACTGCGATGCAACCCAATTCGAAGGATCGGGGGCGCCCGATCGAATTGCCTCTTCGAAAATGCGCTGCGCGAGTTTGCGCTGCGAGGGAGTCATCGCAGGGAGAGTAACGCAGCGTGTATCTTCACACTCGTGAAGGTCCTGCTCATCATCATCGGCGCCATGGGCGCACTCGTCTTCGCGCGCAGCGCGAAATTCGCGCCACTTGAGTCGGCACCGCTCGATTCGATCGTTGGCTGGGCGCTCTCTATCGCCTCAGTGGTCAGCGCTGTTTGGCTCGCACGCCTCAAGCTGCCCGCGTGGGCTGCAATCTTCGGCGCGATGGCGATCGCGATGAATGTGCTCGCGCCGGTCCAAATGCCGGCAACTTGGGTCAGTCCATTCAACGTCGTGTGCGGCGTGCTCTGCGCAGCGTGCGTCGTACGCAACTGGGAGTGACCGCTGGAATCACTTCGGCTGCGTTGCCGTGGGGGCGAGCAGTGGAGTCCCTGAGGCTTCTGTCGTACCAGGCTTCGTGGTCGGCGCAACGATCTCGCTCGCGACGGGGAGAGTGAACAGGATCGCCCCGCCAGGCGTGATGCCTTCGCGCTCATTCTGTGGCCGGGCCACGACGACTCGCCGACCATCGACACGGAGCGCGACTCCCCACCGTGCCGACGTCACTGGCACCGTTGGAGTCAAACGCAGCGACTCAGCCCACTCACCTCGTGCGTTTCGTGCAAACAATCCGACATACCCGGGCGTCTGATCGCCTCGAAGCGCCGTTGGATCACCTACAAGAATCTGACCATCAGAAACCCCAAGCGCGATCCCCCATCCCGCGCCTGACGTGACATCAATCGTGGGGACGAGTTCACCGTCGTACACCCATCCGCTTTCAGTTCGCCGATACACGAGAACCGCTGCACCAGGACCAGTGACTTGCGCCGATCGGACGGCGATGACAGAGGTATCTGCCGCAACGACGGTGCCGAATCCAAGATAATCGCGTCGTTCAGGCGGTGGCATCAATTCACCATCGATCGCCCACTGACCCTGCGCGTTCAACCTGTACACGACAACAACGGAGTCGCCGCCTGTGACGAGTTTCTGGTGAGGCGCGGCAGGAATTGCCTTAGGGCACCCAATCACTACTTGGCCGGGGATCATCGCGAGCGATGCCCCGAAGAACGTCGGCTGCTTCTCAGCCTCGCGCTGCAGGTATCCCATGCCGTTCCAACCCGTCGCGGTGTGGTCAAAGAGGAAGACCTTTGGAGAGACTTGCACTGTGCGCGGGAGTTCGCCCAGCACGCGCATATCGACAGTTGAAACTCCAACGATCACACCATCGGTCGCAAGAACGCCACCAAACGCTGGCTCTGCCGCGCCAGCCGGTGCGATGAGGCGTCCCTCTTGCTTCCACCCAGAGTTCGTCTCGTCGCTGCGAAATGTGGCAACCGAACTACTCGAACCATCTCGCCGCTCGATTGATGCGAGCAGCACGCTTCCGCCGAGCGCGATCCGACCGAGCGCCATTTCACCTGGCAATACTTGTTCGACCGCCTGCATCTCTCGGAAGGGCTTCCACTCACCAGTCGGCTGAAACTCGAAGGTCGCGATTTGTCCGACTGCACCACCACTCTTGGATGGGTCCGCTCCCGTTGCGACGATTCGGCTACCTGAAATGCCCACAAGAATGCCAAAGGTTGGCGAGACGGTCGGCGACGGCGCGTCGAGCACCGCGGTCTGAGTGATCGATGGAATGGGCGGCACTGAGAGTGCGCTAGAGAGAACGACAGAGAGTGCGAGCATTTCGACAGACTATCCGCTAAAAGTTGATCGAGAGTCGCAGCATTCCCACGACTGCGCACGGCAACTCGCTGGTTCCTGAAGGGGTGATGACGAACTGCACGTCGGGTTGCAAGAACATCCAATTCGTGACGGCGATTGAGTAGTAGGTTTCGACATTCAACTCATAGAGACCGGGTTGTGATTGATACACACCAGGGTTGCTCGAGAGTGCGGTGTATCCGGCGGCGATGCCGAACGAGTCGCCATCCCGTCCAGGAAGCGGCCCGTCAAAGGCGAACCCTCCCGCGAGTGACCAATGCGACGGATTGCTCGAGGGCGGACTCCACCCGAACTGCGTAAAGAGGCGAATGCCACGCGCAACCGCCGCGGTGGCGTCTGGGTTGTAGACGCGCTGAGTCGCCTGCGCGTACCACCCACCCGTGCCGTCACTGACCTGGGGAGTCACTGGACCGTTCGACACATATGCAATTGTCTGTCCAGCTTGCCACCAGGCGCCGATCGCAGCCGAACCATCGAGCCCTCCTGCAAAGTTCCAGCTGCAATCGACCTCACTCAGAAAGAACCACGCCCCTGGGTTGTCGAAGAATGTTCCTGGCCCGAGACTGCCAGTCGAATTTTGTGGAATTCGACCTGTTGGATAGACATTCGATCCATCGAACCAACCACTCTTGAGTTCGAGCCAGTCCGCTGGCTTCCCTACGAGCACGACTCCCATCGCTTGATCGGGATAGGTTGGCGTATAGGGAACCATCGTCGCTGGATAACAATCGATGTTGCTGATGAAGTAGCCAGTCGCCCCCAGTGGATTCAGAAACGAATTGAGGGCGTCCTGTTTGCCGATGGTCGCCACCAGCGCTCCGTCGAAGAGTGATTGGCTGTAGTAGCACTGCGAGAGTTGATTCAGGTTTCCGATCGCAGAGTCGATTGACTCGAACCCCCAGTAGTCTGGGACGAGGTTGTACGCACCGGGGTTGGTGTCGAAGAAACTCTGAAACGAAACCAAGAATGTGCCCCCTTCAATCTTGGCGATCTTGTCGAGATCGAATTGCGCGGTCGCTGTGAC
>SYHM01000049.1 GCA_005799205.1 Planctomycetia bacterium
CCGCGCGGTCGGCGGATGAGATCGAGGCAGATATCTGGCAGCCCGATCTCAGCGAAGGTCATCAGGCGATTGGGAATCTGCCGCATGACCACCGCGACGGCCCCTCGTTGCTTGAAAATCGAACAGCGAAAACGCGCAGCAGTTCCGAATGCAATGCCGAAGTCAGATCCTCCATGCTCTTGCAAGTCCTGTTGGTTCTTTTCAGGGGCAATCTGCTTCATGAGCGACATCGTGTCCTCTGCCGTCAGCACCTTTGTCGCGAGTGACCGCAACCGGCCATTCAATCGCAGCGTCGGAGGACGCCCCACCGTAACGTGCAAGTCGGAGGCGCCCTGCCTGACCACCGTGTCGAGCAGACGATCCATCTGCATTGAACTCGCTTCAACTCGCTGACTTGGGGTTTCGGCGCCTGACATTGAGAACAGTCCTTTCGTCGTTCCGTTCGTTGGTGTGGTTCACAACGAACCGATCACGCCACGATATCTGCCTGTGCAAACGTTGCAACCTCTTGAGCGGTGGTCATGCCATTCAGCACCTTGAGTTTTCCATCGCCAAGCAACGTGCGCATCCCAGCCCGAACTGCCGCACCTCGCAACTTCGAGACTGTCGAACGCTGGAAGGCAAGGTCGCGAATCTCGCTATTCATCACCATCATCTCGTAGACCCCGCGCCGTCCACGGAACCCAAGATTGTCGCACTTGGCGCATCCCACGGGCTTCATGATCGTGCTCCCAGCGATCTCAGCAGCGGTGATCCCCGCGACTCGCATCCAATGCGGATCAGGCGTCTCATCGCGCACCTTGCACTCCGGACACAAGATTCTTGTCAGTCGCTGCGCGAGAACCGCTTGGATGGAGCTCGCCACCAGAAAGGGCTTCACGCCCATGTCGATCAAACGGGTGATGGCGCTCGGCGCGTCGTTCGTGTGAAGGGTCGAAAACACCAAGTGACCTGTCAGCGCGGCCTGGATCGCAATATCCGCAACTTCTCGATCTCGAATCTCACCGACGAGAATGATGTTCGGAGCTTGACGCAACATCGACTTCAAGATGATGGGAAAAGTCAGGCCGATCTTTTCGCGCACCTGCACCTGATTGATGCCTTCGAATGAAAACTCGACTGGGTCTTCAGCCGTAATGATCTTTCGATCAGGCCGGTTGAGGTCGTTGAGCGCCGAGTACAGCGTCGTTGTCTTGCCCGATCCAGTTGGGCCAGTGACGAGAAAGATGCCGTTGGGCCTGCGAATGATCTTGTTGAACGTATCAAGCGTGTCCTGCTGCAAACCGAGGTTCAGCAATCCAATTCGCGCGGATTCTGGGCGAAGGATACGAAGCACGATGCTCTCTCCCCAATAGGCTGGGCAGGCACTCACACGAAAGTCAATTGGGGAACCGTCGACTGGATACTTGATGCGGCCGTCCTGCGGAATTCGACGCTCAGCGATGTTCACCCCGGCCATCAGCTTGATCTTTGCAAGGATCGAACTCTGCAGTTTCTTTGGGATCTGCTCCATCTCCTTGCACGCCCCGTCAATGCGGTAGCGCACCCGCACGAACTCCTTCATCGGCTCGACATGAATATCGCTCGCGCGCCGCTGCACCGCGTCGATGATCATTCGGTCCACCAGCTTCGTCGCTGCACCGACCTCGAGCGCGGTTGCCTTGGTGCCGTCACTGTCGAGGGACGCCGTCGCACGATCAAGCGAAGCATCTTGGGATGTGTCGCGGCTTCGGTCGGTTGAGACATTCACCGATGCCGTCATGATGCTCTTGCGATTGAGCAGACTCCCCTCGTCCTTGTCCCCTTCGACAAAGCGCCGGATCTGGCCGCGCGAAGCAATCAGCGTCACAAACTGGCAGCCGAGGCGAAACTGCAGAGCCGAGAGCGCATCGAGATCCATCGGATCGTGCACAAGAATCTTCATCGTGTTTCCCGTCTTTTGGTCGACGGGAAGAATCAGGTATTTCTTGATGATGTCTTCGGCCAGCAGCTTTCGGTTGATTCGATTTGAACCCTCAAGCCGGTCTAGGTTCACGAACTCCATCCCGAATTGCCGCCCAAGCGCACGGGCAACATCTTCTTCGCTGCACACACCCATCTCGACAAGCACATCACCTGTTCGCT
The DNA here is from genome assembly GCA_005799205.1 of Planctomycetia bacterium. Lineage (GTDB taxonomy): Bacteria > Planctomycetota > Phycisphaerae > Phycisphaerales > SM1A02 > F1-60-MAGs104. The sequence goes on from SYHM01000049.1 coordinate 2,125, forward strand.
TGCGAGAACTCTTGGCGGTTGCAACGGCCTGCTCGACCTGCTCTGGCTTCGCCACGCCAGCTTCGACGAGCAGTTCACCAATTTTCTTGCGTTCCTTACGAGCCACTCGCTACTCCGTTGGATGGTCAATACTGAAGAGGCGAAATAGTAGCACGGCGATGCCGCCACTCGCCGCACGCACATCTCATCTGCTAGTGTTTCGGATCACCCACGCAAAGACCGCACCTCTAGGAAAGGCCTCACACCATGCAACTCGCGATGATTGGACTTGGACGAATGGGAGCGAATATGACGATTCGACTCCTCAAGGCAGGGCATCAAGTTGTGGTCTTCGACCGAAACAAGGATGCAGTGGCGGAACTAGCGACTCATGGGGCAATTCCCGCGTCGAGCCTTGCGCATCTCGCAGCGCAATTGACGGCCCCCCGCAATGTGTGGCTGATGATTCCCGCGGCATTCGTGGATGGCACGATTGGCGAGCTGACCCCCCTCCTTTCGCGGGACGACACGATCATTGACGGGGGCAACAGCTATTACAAGGACGATCTGCGTCGGGCAAAGACGCTCGGAGCGCTCGGCATGCACTATGTCGACTGCGGTACTTCCGGCGGAGTGTGGGGGCTAGAGCGTGGGTATTCCCTCATGATCGGAGGAGACGCAAAGGCCGTGCAGCGGCTCGATCCGATTTTTAGGTCGCTCGCCCCAGGAGTTGCAGCGGCGCCAACCACGCCAGGCCGCACGTCGACGAGCACCGCCGATCAGGGCTATCTGCACTGCGGACCCTCTGGCGCTGGGCATTTCGTCAAGATGGTTCACAACGGCATTGAGTACGGCATGATGGCTTCGTACGCAGAGGGCCTCAATGTGTTGCGACATGCCAATGCCGGAGCGCATGCCCGCGTCATCGACGCTGAGACAACGCCGCTGCGCGATCCGTCAGAGTTCATGTATGAGTTCAATCTCGCAGAGGTCACCGAAGTCTGGCGTCGCGGCAGTGTCGTTGCTTCGTGGCTTCTTGACCTCACTGCGCAAGCATTCGCGTCGGACAAGGAACTCGACACCTACGCTGGGCGTGTCTCTGATTCAGGCGAGGGCCGCTGGACGGTGCTCGCTGCAATCGAAGAGGGAGTGCCAGTCCATGTGCTGAGTGCAGCACTCATGGATCGCTTCGAGAGTCGAGGGCAGGCTGAGTTTGCGAACAAAGTTCTCTCGGCAATGCGTATGGGCTTCGGCGGCCACCTCGAAAAGTCTGCCGAGCACAAGGGATAACGCACCCGCGCCACCTCCGAGGAACACTCACGATGGCAATCCACACTCCCGCCGACGCGATGGTCTTTTTTGGCGCGACCGGCGACCTGGCACACAAGAAGACCTTCGCAGCACTCCAAGCGCTCGTCCGCCGCGGAGTCTTAACCGTGCCGATCATCGCTGTCGCCAAGAGTGGCATGACGCTCGACCAGCTGAAGTCTCGTGCACGCGATGGAATCGAACGCTATGGCGGCGGTATCGACGAGGCCGCGTTCGCAACCATGTGCGGCCTGCTGCGCTATGTCGACGGCGACTACGCCGACCCACAGACTTTCGCTGCGGTCCGAAGCGAACTCGGTGCGAGTCAAAGGCCACTCCACTACCTCGCAATTCCGCCTGCGCTGTTCGGTCCAGTTTCGTCACATCTTGGCTCGTCGGGATGCGCCAAGGGAGCGCGCGTCGTCGTTGAAAAGCCGTTCGGGCGCGATCGAACGAGTGCAACGCAGTTGAACGCACTCCTTCATGCAGTGTTTGATGAGACTTCGATTTTTCGCATTGACCACTATCTCGGCAAAGAGGCAGTGCAGAACACCCTGTACTTTCGCTTTGCGAACAGCATTCTGGAACCCCTGTGGAATCGCACCCATGTGCGTCAGATTCAGATCACCATGGCCGAATCGTTTGGCGTCGAAGGGCGAGGGGCGTTTTACGACGGCACAGGGACCCTTCGCGACGTGATCCAGAATCACCTGATGCAGGTACTCGGATTCCTCTGCATGGAGGCTCCCAATTGGGATGACACTGAGCGCACTCGCGATGAACAGGTCAAGTTGTTTCGCGCGATCCGCAGCTTGCAACCGACTGACATCGTGCGCGGACAGTTTCGCGGATACCTGCAAGAACCCGGGGTCCACAGCGCATCGACAACCGAAACCTATGCCGCCGTCCGATTGCAGATCGACAATTGGAGGTGGAGTGGAGTTCCCATCTACCTCCGCGCAGGCAAGCATCTTCCGGTCACTGCCACCGAAGTGCGAGTCGAGTTTCACCGCCCCCCACCGGTGGTCTTTCACGAGCCGCTCCCTCCGAGCCACAACTTTCTGCGATTTCAGATCAATCCGCGCATCGAGATTGGAATCAACGCCCAAGTCAAAGTTGACGGTGAGCGCATGATCGGCGAGCAGGTTGAGTTACTCGCGATCGATCAGCAGTCCGATGAAATGACGCCATACGAGCGACTGCTTGGTGACGCGCTGCGCGGCGATGGCACACTCTTCGCGCGGCAAGACAGTGTTGACGAGTGCTGGCGAATCGTCGATGGAGTGCTTGGCTCAACCGTTCCGGCATACCCCTATTCGCCAGGCGCGTGGGGTCCTGAAGCAGGCAACGATTGGCTCCTCCCACCGGGAGGCTGGCACTCGCCCCAAGTCGCCTCGACGTGATGGGTGCAACGGTGCGACTGCTCTGAACTAACCAGATCTCCTCGCAACGATCGTCTTCGTGAGCGTCTCGGGCAATCCCTGATGCGTCGGATGAACGAATGCAAGAAACCCAAGCGCGGGAGCAAAGAGCACGACCATCTTGAAGAGAGCGCGCGCCGCCGCACGCCCCGCACCAGCCCGTCGATCATTCGTGCCATCCGGCGCGAGCACAACGCGTCCGCCGACAATGAACTTTCCAGGAGTCGCACGGAGTGTGATCTCAAAGAGCAAGCACCACACTCCAGTCACTCCCAACATGATCGATGATGGGGTTGCCCGCGCGAGGTCTGGAGTCCACGAGGGCATCGCGAGCAACTCCTCGAGATGCGCGCCCGTCACGGCGAGCGCGACGATTGCGCCAGGAATGAGGTCGATCCCGAGGGCGACCACTCTGCGCGCGGGAGGTAGCGCCACCCATGGTGCCGGGAGCCGCTCTGGCGCATTGAGTGGAGGGTGCAGGATAAACCCCGCAAGCAGCATTCCGATGGTGAGCGCTCCGAGCAGGGGCAGGTGAATCCACTCTCCTGTTTCACTCGGCTGTGCAACCAGTGGATGAGCCTCGGCAATTGACCCCGTCAGTGGATCGATGTGCGCCAGACTCACCCCACCACTCGAGTCTGCGCTGACAAGTTGAAACCCCTCGTCGAGCCCCACGACGCTCCACAAGTCTTCTGACGAAGGAACGACCGCTAGCCGCCGCGGACCAGTTGGCGTGAGGTACTGCACGACGAACTCTGTGGGACTCTCCCGCGACAATGTTGCGGGACGCGCGCTTCCTGTGATGAAGAGCGTGAACCCGATTCCTGCGCCAGGCCAGGCGCTCCGTTCCCACGCCGACGCATCCCCTGGATTGCGCGGCACGAAGGACACAAGGTCCTCCCCATCGACACGCAAGAGCGCGCACTGCGAACGGTCTGCTCGGGGCCACGCGACCAACGCCGCAGACGATCCGACCTCGCTGCTAAGCCTCTCAACGGCCCACCCAGTCGGCGTTGAGTGGAGCAATTCGAGTGCTGGCGCAGCGACCAATGCGCACGGACCGTCACCCTCTGGAGCAACGCCACTCAACACCGTTCCCGGCGGGATACTTGGAAGCACATCGAGCCTGCCAGTTGGTGTGTAGAAAAACGATCCAGTTGCTGGATTCCGCTCGGTCGAAAGCGAATACACCGGCGTAGCCGCCGAGGGGTCAGCTGGATCGGTCGCAATCCAGAGGCGATTCGCGCGCGCGGCAAGCGCCGTTGGAAGCACCGGAAGCTTCGTCACTTCGCGAACGAACCATCCACCCATCGCTGGAGAGTGGTGGAGAATCGTGCATCCCCCGCTCGTAGGCAATGCGATCCACAGATGCGAACCCGAGCTGACAGCGCGCAATGTCGGCGCGTGCTCATCCGCCCGCAGCCCGAGTGCACTGCTGTTCAAGACGACCAGACCGACCCACACTGCGCGCGCCAACATCATTTGCGCTCGTCCTCAACGAGTTCGGGACGCAGCGCAGCCTGCACATCGGTCCAATTGAAGAGTTGCGGTCGAATTCGATCTGCTCCATACGAGGGGACTTCAGCGGCGAGCGTGCACACACCATCGGCGCGCTGATCAATCGAACTTCGTCCCCCAGTCCACACAGAGATCGTGATCCGAGTTGCGACGAGAGGTTGCGTCGTCTCTGCCGCTCGCCGCGCCAGCGGTTCGCCGCGCACCCACTCAAATCCCTCAAGAACGCATTCGGCAATGACCCGATGATCGGCATCAAACCAGGTGCATCCGACTGGCAGCAAACTCTCGCCGCGCGCAAGGATCTCGCGTGATTGCAGCGCAATCACCCAACCCCCTCTCACTGCATCCCACGAGATCGATCGGATGTCGTGTGCTTCAACCGGGCAGAGAGCAAGCGTCTCAAGCAATCTCGTGGGATCGAGCAGACGGCTCAGCCCTTGCGCATCGTCGGACGCGCGCTCGCGGCCAGTGCCTGCATTCAACACCCATGGCCGAAGGAGCGCCCGCGATGGACGTTCGCGTGGATAGACGATCCACCACTGCCCATCTCCCCCCCCGACCCACAAAATCTTCTCGCCAATCTTGCTGATGCGAACACTGATCGATGCGGGCGGCTTCACAAGGAGGTCAAAATCTCCATCGTCGAAGTGCGAGCCGGAGTCGTCACGCCAGCGAATCTCTGCATGGCCGCGGAGTGCAAGTGACGCCAGTCCTGCAATTCGCTCGCTCTGCGCCTTCGTGAACTCCTCTGCGGTAGGCGCTGCGCTCTGTGGCGGCGCGAGGTGAAGCGGAGCGGGAGTGCACCCCGCGGCAATGATCGCGGCGACAAGGCACGCTACCCCGCGCACGATTGGCGCAACGATGCGCGCGGCTGACGGCACCAAGGTCATGCGTCCGCGCGAATCACTTCACCAAGTTGATCGGCAAGTTCTCGCATCTCGTCAGCCCGCACACCTGGGTTCGCAATTCGGATCGGCAGCGACTCGGCGTCCGACCCGCGTGGGCGAAAAGCCCAGTACTCGACTCCGTCCTCGTGAACGATCCCATCCAGTCGAATCACCTTCCTGCGCAGCAGGACGAGTGCGAGGATCCAACGGAACCCCCGACGTCGGGCGTCCGTTTCATCAGCCATTCGTTGCACCATCTCGAGAAGCGTTTCATCATCGACGAAGGTCTGCTTGCGATCTCCTGGTGCGGGAGCGAACGAGCGCCAGAAACAAATGAGCGCCTCCGGGCGAGCGCCCCGATCCCATTGCACGGCCGAGTAGTCGACACGTCGAACAATCGGTTGACCCGCTTCGTCGACCGCGTCAACGAGCGCTGCGACGAACTCCTGTGATGTCTGAATGACTTCCTGTGTCGCAGCACACACCCCGGAGAATCGACCAAGCTCATATGTTCCAGCAGTCACGGCCATGCGTCGTCCTTCAATCTGATCCTATCGACATCTCACTGAACCACTCGCGCAACCGCCCAGTTTCGCTTTCCACGGCGGATGAATGCAAACGTGCCATGCAACAACGCGGCGCTCCCAAGTGATGAGGCAAGGTCGGCGCGCTCGCCATTGACTTGGACCGCTCCAGATTCAAGAAACTCTCGCGCTTCGCGCTTGCTAGACGCCAGCCCAGTCTCGAGGAGGACATCCAAGACTGCTTTTCCGCTGCCTCCGAGCGCTTCGCGCGTGAGTGCGCACGATGGAAGATCAGCCGCAACGTCGCTCGCGGAACGTTCATCGAGCGACCGCAAGTCTCCCGAAAAGAGCGCCGCGGCGCACAGCGCGGCACGAACCTGCTCTGTTTCACCGTGCACCATCGCAGTCATCTGATCGGCAAGTGCTCGCTGAGCTGGTCGCGACCCGGGGGCGTCGACTTGTTCGGCCGCGAGTTCTTCGATGCGATCCTGCGAAAGAAATGTGAACCACCGCAAGAACTTCAGCGCGTCTTCATCGGACGCGTTGAGCCAGTATTGGTGAAACCGATACGGACTCGTCCGATCGGCGTTCAGGTAGATCGCCCCAGACTCGGACTTCCCGATCTTTGTTCCATCGGACTTGGTGACGAGCTGATTCGTGATTCCAAACGCGTCTCCACTGGCGATTCGGCGCACGAGGTCGATGCCAGAGCAGATGTTGCCCCATTGGTCGGCGCCCCCGAGTTGCACTGTGCAACCGGCGGTTCGATAGAGGTGCAAGAAATCGTATGCCTGCAGAATCATGTAGCTGAACTCGGTGTACGAGATCCCCTGTTCACGCTGCGACAATCGACTCGCGACAGAATCTCGTGCCACCATCTGATTCACTGAGAAATGTTTTCCAACATCGCGCAGGACATCGATGAACCCAAGCGGAAGCAACCACTCTGCGTTGTCGACCACACTTGCTGCGTTGCGGCCTGAAAAATCGAGAATTCGAGCGAACACAGGCCTCTGGCGTCCGATGTTGTGCCGGACTTGCTCGGAAGTGATCAGTTGACGCTCTGTGCTCTTTCCACTTGGATCGCCAATAAGCCCTGTCGCCCCACCCATGACCACGAGGGGGCGATGACCCGCCTGTTGCCACCGGGCAAGCACGGTGATTGGAAGCAGGTTTCCCACGGTGAGACTGTCGCTCGTCGGGTCAAATCCGCAGTACGCGAGCCTCCCTGGGGTGACGAGGTGGCTTGTGAGCAGGTCTGACGTGGTTTGGTGGAGCAATCCGCGCCATGCAAGATCGGCGATGAATCCGCTTGTCGTCCTTGGCATCGTGGAATTCTATCGAGGACTTGCGCAACCGAGCGAGAATGGATACATTCCTTGGCTCTTCAGTTTCAGACCGCATGTACTACTTGAATGCGCCTGATCGTCGCGAGGCACCCCTCGCAAGGTCGGCACCTCCCCTCGTTGGGGACATTCAGGTGGGAGGTTCAAACCTATGGCAAAAAAGATAACGAAGCAGTTCAAGATTCTTGCCCCCGGCGGCAAGGCGACTCCCGCACCGCCACTGGGCCCCGTGCTCGGCGCGAACGGAGTCAACCCAGGACAGTTCATCTCGAAGTTCAACGATGCCACGCGCGAATTCAATGGTCGCGTTGTGGGGTGCGTCGTCACCGTCTATGCAGATCGCACCTTCGATCTCGAAATCAAGAGTTCGCCTTCATCGGTCCTGATTGCTTCGGCGCTCAAGATCGAGAAGGGATCGGGAAAGCCCAACACCGAGAAGGTGGGCGTGCTCTCGAAGGCACAGCTGCGAAAGATCGCAGAGGACAAGATGAAGGATCTCAACGCGGGCAGCATCGACGCGGCGATGCGAGTGATCGCAGGAACCGCACGCTCAATGGGCGTGACGGTGGAGGCATAATCCGATGGCAGTCAAAACACCAGTACTCGTCGGTCACAGCAAGCGTGTGCGCGGCAACCAAGCGTTCATCGCGCCAACACCCAATTCTCCTGCGGAAGGCGTCAAGGCACTTCGCAAGTTTAAGCCCACAAAGTTCGACCAGACCGTGAATGTCGTGGTCCACCTCGGAATCGATCCCAAGGTGGCCGATCAGGCGCTCCGCGGAGCGATCTCCTTTCCCAAGGGGGTTGGCAAGACTGCGCGAGTCATCTGCTTCTGCAACAGTGACAAGGCTGTCGCAGCAAAGGCGGCTGGCGCCGTCGAGGCAGGCGCTGAAGATCTTGTGGCAAAGGTTGAAGCCGGATGGATGGACTTCGATGTCGCGGTTGCGAGTCCAGACATGATGCGCATCGTGAGCCGCCTCGGAAAGGTGCTTGGTCCCAAGGGATTGATGCCATCCCCCAAGGCTGGAACGGTTGCGCCTGATGTCGCGACTGCGGTTCGCGAGTATGCAGCCGGAAAGGTCGAATACCGAAACGACGATGGCGGCAATGTGCACTGCGTCATCGGAAAACTCTCATTTAGTGACGACGACCTCGTCGCAAATCTCGAACACTTCATCGGCGTGATCCAAAAGGTCAAACCATCGTCGTCCAAGGGTCTCTATATCCGCAAGTGCGTCATAAGCGCATCCATGAGCCCCGGCGTTCAGATCGCCGTGTGATCGCCACACCTTCCCGAAGGAGACACAATGAGCAAACCAATCAAGAACATGATCGTCGGCGAGTACAAGAAGCGATTCGCTGACGTTGAAGGTGCCGTCCTGATCGAGATTCGTGGGATGCCCGCGAAGGCCACCACACAACTTCGCGCACAACTTCGCGCGAGTGATGTAAGCGTGACCGTCATCAAGAACACGCTTGCCCAGCGCGCCTTTCAAGGAACGCCCCTCGCCCCACTCGCACCCGGGCTCAAGGGTCCACGAGCCATCGTGTACGGCAAGACGAGTGTGGTCACGATCGCTCGCCAGCTCGTGAAGTCGGCCAAGGAAAACGACAAGCTCGCGCTGATGGGTGCGTGTATCGACGGCTCATGGTTCGATGGCAACGATGGTGTCGTCCGCCTCAGCAAGTATCCGACGCGCGAAGAGTCGCAATCGCAGCTCATCACGCTCATTCTTTCGCCAGCGCGAAAGACACTCTCGGTCGTGAAGGCTCCAGGTGGACGCCTCCTCGGCGTTGTCAAGGAAATCCAAACTCGCCTTGAAAAGGGCGAAACCATTTCGGCGAGAGCACACTGATCACCGTTTTTGAACCGCAGTCCACTGGTCCCCTTGGGGATGAAATGATGCCTTGTGGCATTGCCTATGGATCGCACACCTGTAAGGAGTTTCAACATGTCAGACACGAAAACTTTTGACGCAAAAATCACATCCATGGGCGACTCGATCGCCTCACTGACTCTCAAGGAGGCGGTTGAACTGGCTGAGTACATGAAGGACAAGTACGGAATCGAGCCAGCTGCCGGAGGAGCCGTGATGGTGGCCAGTGGCGATGGTGGCGGCGCGGCACCTGCGGCCGCTGAGCAGACCGAATTCACCGTGTTCCTCGAGAATTGCGGCGCGACCAAGATCAACGTGATCAAGGTCGTTCGCGAAGCAACGGGCCTCGGACTGAAGGAAGCCAAGGACCTCGTCGACGCGGCTCCAAAGCCAGTCAAGGAGCACGTCTCGAAAGAGGATGCCGACAAGCTCAAGGCAGCTCTCGAAGCTGCTGGCGCCAAGGTCGTCCTCAAGTAATCACCCGTCAGAGCGTTCCAAAGCCCCGCCGGCCCTGGCGGGGCTTTTTTTTGGAAAAATTGTAAGTTTGCGCCATTGTCCCCCTTGCGCATCCACATGACGTCTTGCTAGTCTTCGGGACTTGGCGCGCGCCCCCGCTTTTGTCCAGAAATCCATGATTCATCGGCTGCAACGAGAGACATCGCTGTCAGTTCTGCCGACGATGCATGAGGGTGCGCAGGGTTGGAACGAGAATTTTCAGAGGTGACCATGACCACGAGAAACGTCCGTGACTATTCGAAGCGCGGAGACGCGATTCCTGTTCCGAATCTGACTCGAGTGCAACAGGCCGCGTACGAACGATTCCTCCAAAAAGATGTGGCGCACGAGGATCGCAAGGAACACCTCGGCTTGCAGTCGTTGTTACGCGAGATCTTTCCCGTCGAAAGTTACGACGGACAGATGAAACTGGAGTACATCTCATATTCATTCGGAGAGCCGCAGCACACTGAAGCCGAATGTCGAGAGCTTCGACTCACGTATGGCTACCCGTGGCGAGTCAAGATGCGCTTGCAGCGCGAAGGCTCAACGGAGGTCCTTGAGGAAGACATCTATCTCGGCGACATTCCAATCCTTCTCGGTGGTGGCGAATTCATCGTCAATGGATCCGAGCGCGTCATCGTCAGTCAGCTGCATCGGTCCCCTGGGGTCGATTTCTCAATCGCATCGAGTTTTGGCGACCGTCCACTGCACAGCGCTCGGATCATCCCTGAGCGTGGTTCATGGATTGAACTTGAAGTCACCAAGAAAGATGTGCTTGCCATGCGCATCGACCAGTCAACGAAGTTGGCTGCGACGACTTTTCTTCGGGCGATGGATGAGAAGTTCTCAGATACCGAGAAGATTCTCGAGCTCTTTTACGAGGTCGAGGATGTTCGAGTTGAGAAGTTGCGAGCTGAGCACTATTCGGCCGAACTGATCATCGATCAGGACACGGGCGAGGAACTGTGCAAGATCGGACTCCCCTTTGGTGACAAGGTCGCGACGATTCAGGCGAGTTCGCTCAAGACGGTCCGAGCAATCTGCAATCCTGGCGACCCGCTGATCCTGAACACGATCGCCGAAGAGAAGCTCGACTTTCTCGCAGAGGCGACCGAGCATGAGGCCGCGCTCTTGCGACTCTACGCTCGGCTTCGTCCAGGCAATCCTCCGCAGATCGACAAAGCGAAGGACCTCTTCACGGAGAAGTTCCTTGACACGAACCGCTATCGCTTGGGGCGAGTGGGCCGTTTCCGAGTGAACCGAAAGTTCGCCGACGACGCCGACTACAAGCAGGTCGGCGAGTCTGCTCAGCACTTGCGCGCCGAGGATTTTCTTGCAGTCATTCGATACATGATGGAGTTGCGCCGACCAGCCGACCCAAATCGTCGCTCACGTGCACACATCGATGACATCGATCACTTGGGGAATCGTCGCCTTCGCACATTGGACGAACTCTCGACCGAAGAAATGCGCAAGGGGTTTCTGAAGCTCAAGCGCACAGTCCAAGAGCGCATGAGCGCCAAAGATCCAACAGACACTTCGTACAAGATTGCAGACCTCGTCAACTCGAAATCGATCTCGAGCGCGATTGAGTTCTTCTTTGGTCGGAGTGAACTTTCGCAGGTCGTGGACCAGACCAACCCC
>SYHM01000005.1 GCA_005799205.1 Planctomycetia bacterium
CGCCACAGCGACGGTGATGAGCGATGCCGCGACGAATGCCATCGCATTGCCCGACGGGAGCGTTGACGCACGCACCGATACCTGCGGCGGAAGCAGCAGCGGCGATGGATCAACAAACGCCGGCTCGGGCGCAAAGACGGGGACGGCGCGCGCGGCGAAGTCGATGGCGCTCTCTGCCGGCGAGTACGCAAGAATGCGCAGGAGCGGCTGCCGATCGACGAGCCGCGCGAACGCTTCGCGTGGCGCGTGGTCGCTTTCGCCGATGCCGTCCCCATCGATGTCATATCCCGCATAATCGCTCCAGTGATTGCCTCGTCCATCGCGCACAAAGTCGTTGCCGGCGAGCGATCCGGCAGAGTTCACCGAGACCTGCTGGCGGTTTTCGACGAACGCGTTCCCCGCAATTGTGTTGCGCTTGACCGACGGCTGTGAGAGCACTCCGATGTCGTTCCACGCGAAGAGGTTGCCTTCGATCGAGTTCCAGACCCCGACTTCCTGTGGAGAGTTGTCGAGAAAGACGCCAACACGATTGGCGATGAAGACATTGCCAGCGACGGTGGCGCGGTCCATGTCCTTGAGGCCGAGCGCGTAACCGCTTGGACCTCGGCACCCACGCACGAAGTTGTTCCGAAGCGTCAGGTCCTGGCTATACATCAAGAAGACTCCAACCGAATTGTCTTCGAGCCGGTTGTCCTCGACGACGGCTCCCCTGCTGTACATGAAGTGCAAGCCGTACCGTGAATTGATCACCTCGTTGTCTCGCACGATGGCGCCTTCCGAGAACCAGACCACGAGATCGCGCGAGTCGCGAATTCGATTCGATTCGATGACAACGCTGTCACTCTGAAAGATTTTGATCGCATCGCCGCGGCGTGCAACGGCGAGATCGGCTCCGACGATCTCATTGCCGCGCACGATGGTCTCACTCGCATTGGCGACGCTGATTCCAAAGAGGCACGCGTCAACCTTGCAATGTTCGACTGTGACTCGCGCGCTTCGCACCGAGATGCCGGCACTCTCACGGTCCATACCGAGGCCGCTGCCGCAAGCGTGCACTCCGCGCACCACCGCCCCTTCGGCTGTGATGACAATACAGTCACCGCTGCCATGGCTATCGATCGTCGTTCCAGCGCTTCCGTCAACGGTCACCGCCCGATCAACGAGCAGAGGGCCACGAAACACTCCGGCTGGCAGCGCGACAACACTTCCAAGCGGCGCCCCGTCGATCATCGACTTGAGCGCCGCATCGCCAGCCTCCTGAATTGGGCTCGTAATGCTCAGGGTCGCTAGGACAACAGCGAGGCTCATCCCAGTGCCTGCTGTCGGTCGACGAGCGGCTTGTAGGCTCGGCGATGAAAGTAAAGCGCCGCGATGAGCACAAGTCCCGACGCGAATGCGATCCACATGCCAGTGCCTGGAATCGCATCGGTGTGAAACTGACCGATTGTTCCTCGGCCGAGCACTGGAGGAGTAAACGGCTTGATCGCCTTCGAAAGCGCCGCGTGCGGATCAAGGTTTTGACCGAAGTCGTTCATCCAATAGGCAAGGTCTGCGAGAAACACGAACGGAAACGAGATCGCGGGAAGCACGCACGCCGCAGCCCATTTCGAGTGAATGAACATCGCAGCCACGATCAACAGCCCCATCGACCCAACCGCCACCCATGCGAGCTTGCGCTCGAGTGTGGCGGCTTCTCCAAGCGGACGCATCCCGATGTAGTGATTGAGCGTGTCGATTTCTGCGACATCACCAGAGATGCTCGTGAGATGCGCTTCGAGGTGTAAGCCCTTTGGATACTGCGGCGCATGCAGCGTCATGTTCCAGAAGGGAAAGACACTGCTTGCAACGAAGAGCAGCCCTCCCAGGATCAGCAAGAGCATCGGGGCGACGAATCGCCCACGATGCCTCTTGCCATCCTGTGGAGGCACCCGAGGCCCAAGAACCGCTTTGAGCATGGGTGACACCGATTTAGGTTCCCTTCTTGGTTGCGTCAGCAGGCTGTGCGTTCTCGATCGAGACCTTGGATGACCCCTCAGAGGGCTCAACCAACAGGTACCCAACCATTTCGAGATGCAACGCGCTGCAGAACTCTGAGCAATAGAACGGATACACGCCAGAGGTGTTGGCATCGAACTCGATGGTCGCTGCTTCACCTGGCTCGAGACTCAGATTGATGTCGTGCCCAGCGAGCGCGAACCCGTGGGTTGCATCAACTGCGCGCTCGAGACTCGTGAGATGCCACACAACGTGATCTCCCTGTTTCACAACGACGCGCTCTGGCTTGAAGTGGCTGCGTGTCACAGTTGTGTAGACATGCACCACGCTTCCATTGCGCTCGATGCGCTCTTCGCCGACCTTCGCTGCGCCAGGATCGACCGACTGTGTGTGTGGGTTCCATCCAATCTCTGGATAGACACTCCACGCCTTGATCTTGTCGGCCTTGATCATCTGCGCGTAATGAGGCTCGCCGAATCCCACCGGCATGTCGTAGATGACTTTCATCGTGTCACCGGTCTTTGCGATGTCCACGAGCTGAAAGTTCTGCGGAAGGAGCGGTCCTGTTGTTGGGAACCGATCCAGCGACCACTTATTGAAGGCGATCAGGTATTTGCCGTCGGGGCTCGCTGTGTCACCCTCGGCGCATCCGAGATGCCCGATGTTGTATTGCACAGGAACCTTGCCAACGAGGGTCCACGGGGTCTCAGGATGTTTCGAGGCGTACGGACCACCGAGCGACCAACGTGCAACCGCGCTGTCGAGAAAGAGCGATGTATAGGCATAGCCCTTGTCGTCGAACTGGGTGTGCAATGGCCCGAGCCCCAATTCAACCTGCGCTTCGACGATGGAGTCGAAGTCGAGCAGCGGAACACCGTACGAATCCTTTGTCCATTTCTTGGCTGCAATGGTGCTCTTGATCTTGTCGATCGAGTACACCGTCACATGGGGATCGAGTTTTCCAGAGACGACGATGAATTCGCCGCCTGGAGTCACATCGGCTCCGTGCGGACTCTTGGGCTCTGGTGCGAAGTACAAGACTCCTTCTGCTGCAGCGACTTCAAGTGGAATGACTGTCATTCCGTTGACCTTCTTCGCGCTGGGGCCCGCCGCTGCCTTCTCGGCAAGTTTGATGTCGATGATGTGCAGCATGTCGGTGTCAGCTTGGCTGCACCCAGACTCGAAGTAATTCTTGTCACCGATCTTGGCAGTGCCAGTGGCGCGCTCTGAACAGAACGAGTTTCCAAAGACATAGCCCGCGCTCGCGAACTTGCCCGCGTCAAAGAGATCTTGCCAATAGGGAGGCAGCTCGATTGCAAACGACTTCGATGGATCGATGCGTCCCTTCGTGCGATCAAACTTCCAGAACGTCACCATGCCTCGATAGGTTGCGTCGTACGAGGCCTGATCCATCGGTGCGTAGGCCATGCCAAGCGGCATCGCGAACTGGCCACCTTCCACCACATACTCGGTGTCGGGGGTCACGCACGCGCCGCCGTGATCCGAGAGCGCGAGCGGATTCTTGATGATCTGCTTCGTCTCGAAATCGCGCAGATCGATCACAGCGAGTCGCGCGGCGTTCTTGTCGTTGATGAAGCAGAACTGGCCGTCGTACTCGCCCTTCGTCTCGCTGAGGGCCGGATGATGGGTATCACCCCAGTGGGTCTCGCCGAGCGGTCCTGCACCCTCAGCGAGAATCTCGTTGCCAACTCCGTAGCCATAGCCCTGCCATGGCTCGGGAGTAAAGACGCCAATCGTGCGAAGCAGTCGCATTGAAGGAACTCCGATGACGAAGACCTGCCCGCTATGACCGCCCGACGAGAACAACATGTACTCGTCGAATTTTCCTGACGGCATGTAGGTCTTCAGCGCTGCTGCGACATCATCTGGTGAAAGTTGCCGCTCAGCGGCGATTGCGGCTGCTTCTGGCG
>SYHM01000050.1 GCA_005799205.1 Planctomycetia bacterium
GTGTCGGTGCATGTTGTGTCGAGCGACTTGTGCGAAGCGATGATCAAGGATCTGTTGTGGGGACGATCGCGCACGACTCTCATGGGCACCGGCAACGAACCCGAGCACAGGGCGTATGAACCGACGGTGCTTCAGCAGGGGAAGAGCGCGCCGGATTCGACAGTCGGTGAAGACGATGGAGTGCCAGCGAATGAGGCTGAAGTCATGCCCGAGCTGCCACTCGGGCCAGCAGCGGTGTCTCCTCCTCTGTGAACCGTTGGCCAGTGATCTTCAGTCAGAGCGCGGGGCCGAGTCAGTCGCTAGTCAAGGTGCACTCCGATCGCCTGCCAGAACACCGGCTCGTGCATGACTCGCACTCCGTACCTCCGCGCTCGCGTCGCCTTTCCTGATTGTGTGTGCGGGTCCGAAACGACGAGAATCTCGAGTCGCTTCGTGACACTGTCGACGACCTTAAGGCCCGCCTTACTCGCGAGGGCTATAGCCATTTCCCGCGTGATCGGCTGCCCGTTTCGTTGGCACTGTAGTTCTCCAGTGAAGCAGATGAGCTTTCCTGAGAGGCTCGTTCCGTCGAGACCTTTCGCGCTCGAGTTCCGGGCACCATCGGCAAGGAGCGAACGCGCATCACGGAGCGCTTCCTCCACATCTTGGGTCGACTGGCCAAGCAATCGCGCCGCGAGTCTCAGGTCGTCGCGCTCTGCGTCGCTCAATACGCCGTCAGCGAGTGCGACAATCGCCAATTGCTTGGTGAACTCCCGATGGGCAAGCCGAATCTGCTGGCTAGTGAGGCCCCACGACGTTGCCATGCTCACCAATGCGTCCCCTTCGGCCTCGTCGACGCTCCGGTCCTCTAGAACACGATCGAGCAATGCGGTGTACTCCATGATCGATTCATCTGATCCGAAGAGTTCGCCCTGGCGTGGCATTCGCCCAAGCAGGCGCTGAAGGTATGACGGGGGGGCAGTCTGGCGCAGCCGAGATTGCTTGCGCGTGACTGGTAGCGACCCTTTGACAGAAATGACGGGCCAATCGATGGGGCCGAGCCCACTCAAATGCTGAAGTGATTCCGGGTGAGCCGAAGCCAACTTTAGAAGCAATCGAGCCGTGGCGCGCGCGTCTACCAAGGCATTGTGTGATTCGCCATCGAACTCGATATTGTGATCCGTGCAGCACTTCGACAGTCTTCCGCCGCCGGCGAGCCGCATCGTGCAAATCGTGGAAAGTGGCGGAATCGGGCGCTCGATGCGCAGAAACTCTCGTTCGATGAACTGCTTATCAAACCTCACGTTGTGACCTGCGATCGCTACCGTCCCAGAAAGAGTTTCTAGCAACGCCCCAGCTACGTCCACAAATCTCGGCGCGTGACGTATGTCTCCGGCCGTGATCCCGTGAATGCTGCTCGGGCCGACATCGCGTTCGGGGTTCACGAGTGAAACGAACTCTCGCGTGATTCGCCCGCCTTCGAGCACCACTGCGGCCACTTCCACCACGCGATCGTTTCCAAGCGCATGGAACCCAGTAGTTTCAACATCGATGATTCCGATGGGGTGTCGCGTGTGTTGATTCAGCATGACATTGCTCCTCCGGGGAAACCAACCCGACTTGAGAATTGCCGGTACGGTTTCTTGCGCAAGAAACTAGCCGGCACTTCCAGTTCAAGTCTATCGCACCGAAACTCCTGCGGCAGCGGCGCCGGCTACGCCATAGTTTCGAGCAACTCAACGCAGAGTCGGACGCCGAATCCTGTTGGGCCAACGCCCGTGACCTCATGCGCTGCATCCGACGCAGCCACCGCAGCGATGTCGATGTGGGCCCACGGCACGTCCTTGGCGACGAAGAATGAGAGAAACGCAGCTCCCTGAATGGGGTGCGCTGATCGCAGCGGATTGCTGTTGATGAGGTCGGCGTGTTGACTGCGCATGAAGTCGCGGTGGTCTTCCCACAGCGGTAACTGCCAGACCCGTTCACCCGAGGCGGCAGCGGCTGATTCGACCTGTTCTTTCAGGCGCGAGTCTTCACAGAAGTACCCAGCGCAGAAGTGACCAAGTCCGACTCCGACTCCCCCAGTGAGGGTCGCAAGGTCGATGATGCGCGTTGGAGCGAGGCGCTCGCAGGCATAACTCAGTGCATCGGCGAGTACCAGCCTGCCCTCAGCATCTGTGTTGGTGACCTCGACCGTCACACCGTTGTGCATCGTGATGATGTCGTCGGGGCGGTATGAGTCATGCGAGACCATGTTTTCGGCGACCGCAAGCAGAGCCGTGACGCGCACGCCAAGCTGAAGGCGCGCGATTGCCTGCATGATGCCCATCACTGCGGCTCCGCCGCACTTGTCATACTTCATTCCCTTCATGCCATTGTTCACCTTCAGTGAGTACCCGCCAGTGTCGTAGGTGATGGTCTTGCCAACGAGCACGACATGCTCGCCGCGTGCGCGGGAAGAACGCTTCTTGGGGTTCCACGAAATCTCGACGATGCATGGTTTCACCGCCGAACCTTGGCCGACAGCGACGAGTCCTCCCATGCCGAGCGCCTTGGCACGGGTGTAGTCAATCACCTTCACACGCAACTCCCCTTCGCGGCCGATGCGCGCGCTTTCGCGGGCGATCCACGCGGGGTGAGCGATGTTGGGGGGAGTCGCCGCAATTCTGCGGGCCGTGTTGCTGCCCTCTGCGACGATCAGCCCATGCGCCAGTCCCTCGCGCATCGCCGAGTCGTCAGACCACAGAGTGAGTTTGCCCAGCCGCGCAGTTCGACGTGTTGCGCTTCCGTCGCACGCATCCATTCGCCATGTGCCAAGCGAGAGTCCCTGCGCAAATGCGCTCGCGGCACGAGCTGGAGTGCACTCATTCGTCGTCGTCGCTGTCCAAGGAGTGTGCGAACTCAGCGAGATTGCACGCGCTTCAATGCGAACGAGCGCCCGTCCAACCTTTGCCGCCGCCGCTCGTAAACGCGTAAGCGAGTAGTCGCGCGCACCTCCGAGGCCGACGAACATGTGCGACTCTCCAACGAGCAGAGTCTCGCCATTCTCGGCGCGAAAGGCGCTCGAACGCAAAGCCTCTGAGAGTTGCTTGGCAACGGTCGCAGTGAACTTTGTTCGTGTTCCAATTGGCAGACGAAGCGGACCTTTCGATCCGGATTCGAGTGAGTGGAATGGAATGAGTTGGATCGCTCGCGGCGACTTGCTGAGAGTGATGCGCGTGTACATGGGGGCGCGAGTCTATAGTTGCGAAATGAGCGCGTGGTCGGTCATCGTCATTGGAGGCGGGCACGCGGGCGCTGAAGCTGCGTGGGCCGCGTCGAGTGCGCTCGCATCGGCCGGCGCGCATGATGCAGTCGTCATCATGATCACGATGGATCCATCAACGGTGGGGGCGATGAGTTGCAATCCCGCAATCGGCGGGCTCGCGAAGGGGCAAATGGTGCGCGAGATCGATGCACTTGGTGGCGTCATGGGACGGGCAACCGACGCAACGGGAATCCAGTTTCGGGTCTTGAACGCCACCAAGGGGGCGGCAGTGCGAGGGCCGCGCGCGCAGTGCGACAGACATCATTATCAAGCTGAGGTGCAGCGGTTGCTTTCGACGAGGCACGACGCGAGCGTGCCGATCGTGATGGTGCAAGGGCTCGTTGAGTCGTTCGATGTTCAGAATGGTCGAGTGCGGGGGGTCCTTCTGAAAGCGGGCGCGTGGGTGGTCTCGCACGATCGAGGTGCTCGGGCACACAACGAACAGGCGATCGCGCGCATGCACGATGGCGACCGCGGTAGCACGGTTGCGCCGCGAATGCCCTTTGGAGCCGCCGCTTCTCGAGAGCCACTCGAGCGTGAAGCCGCCACGTTGGGAGTTACGACGACATCAGATGGACGCCTTCTGCTCGCCACCCGAGCTGCTGTCCTCACGACAGGCACGTTCATGCGCGCGCTCATGCACACAGGGCTCTCACACACTGAGGGAGGGAGAGTCGGCGAGGGGACCGCCGTTGGAATCTCTTCGGCACTTCGCGCATGCGGCTTTGAACTCGGTCGCCTCAAGACAGGAACCCCGCCGCGGCTCGAGCGTGGATCACTCGATTGGGAGAGTCTCACGCCCCAGTGGGGAGATCATCCTCCAACACCATTCAGCACGCTCACGCCGGGGCGCATTGCGGGCGCTGAGTTTCCAGCGATGCCGCAGGTCGAGTGTCGCGAGACGCACACCTCGGCGGCGATCCATGCACTTGTGCGAGACAACTTGCACCTCGCCCCGATGTACGCAGGCGAGATGGAAGCGGAGAGCGGTCCTCGCTACTGCCCAAGTCTCGAAGACAAAGTCGTACGGTTTGCGCAGCGCGACTCGCACCATGTCTTTCTAGAACCTGAGTCGCTCGCGACCGACGCGATCTACTGCAACGGCATTTCGACATCGCTTCCCAAAGAGATTCAGGCGCAGATTGTTCGTGGGATTCCTGGCTGTGAACGCGCGGTTGTTCAGCGGTGGGGGTATGCGGTCGAGTATGACATGGTGTGGCCGCACCAGATTGATTCAACCGCGCAAACTAAGTCTGTCGCCGGACTCTTTCTCGCTGGGCAGATCAATGGCACAAGCGGTTATGAAGAGGCAGCATCGCAGGGACTCGTTGCAGGGCTCAATAGCGCGCGGAGTGCACTCGGAGTCGACCTCGTGCGCATCGGTCGTGACCAGGCATACATCGGTGTGCTTATGGACGATCTGGTGACTCGTCAGCCGCGAGAGCCTTACCGCATGTTTACAAGTCGTGCGGAGTATCGATTGACTCTGCGCGCCGACAATGCCGAAGAACGGCTGACGCAGCTTGGGGCTGCCCTCGGGCTTGTTGGTGACGACCGTGTTGCGATCGTGCGCAAGCGCGGCGACGATCTCGCGAAGCTGCGCGCTCGCTTGTCGACCGTGCGCGCGCCAGAGTCATTCGGAGTCGGCAAGCGGCTGATCGATGTCGCGCGGCGAAGTGAAACGACACCGCAGTCGATGCAAACTGTGCTCACGGAGTGCGATGTAGGCGGAGATCCCATCGAATCATCGCTGATCGAGCGGGTGCTGACCGACCTTCGCTATGAGGGATACATGGGTCGGCAGCGCGCAGAGCTCGCGCGGGCCGCGCAGTGCGAGGGTGTCAGCATTCCGCAGCATTTCGATCCGCACAGGGTTGTTGGGCTTGGTACTGAAGCGATCGAAGCGCTCACGAGATTCCGTCCAGCAACACTTGGGCAGGCATCGAGGTTGGCTGGACTGACGCCAACCGATCTATCAATCCTCGACCTGGCGATTCGTCGGTTTCGTCAACTCAATCGGGACCAAAGCCTGCGTGAGTGATCAGTTGCTAGACTCGCAGAGCAGGAATTCGTTTCTGTACCTCGCCGCTGTAGCTCAATGGTAGAGCACATGATTTGTAATCTTGAGGTTGTCGGTTCAAGTCCGATCGGCGGCTTTGCTTTGTGCGATGAAACTGCGAACCAAAATCAAATGTGCGACGGTGGCGACATCCGTACTCGCAGTCGTTGCGCTCTGCGGGGTGAGCGAGTGGTTTGCGCGCGATCGACTGACAAGTTTGCTTGAGTCTCAAGTCAAGGCGCTCGCGACGACGGTTGCCGCAGGTGTCGACGCTGAGTCCTTGGTGTGGGTCGCAGAGACAGGACTCGACATCGATCTCAACAGCGAGCGATTCACCCAGTTGGAGCGATTTGTTCGGGGGGTGCAGGTCGAGGGACATGAAGGATCGTTTCCAATTGAATTCGCATATCTCATGGCTCCCACCAAGCATGGTGCGGTCACGGGCTTCGATTTCGTCGTGGATTCATCGCCGCGGGTGCTTCCATCGGGAGCCCCCAATCCAGCGTGGGATGCCCCAGGAACTCCCTACACGGCACATGCAGCGGGAGGTGAGGCGCCACGGATTGATGCGCATCACGTCACCGCGCGGCTCTTGCACGATCGACACGGTGAGTGGCTTTCTGGATACGCCCCGATTTGGGCCGCAGATGGACGCGTTGTTGGAGTTGCAGGCGTCGATATTGACCACGCAGCGATTCTTCGGCAGCTCGACATGCTTCGCTGGATCGCAGTCGGAGCCGCCGTCATGGTGTCAGTAGCGGTCTACCTGCTCGTTGACTCACTGGTCGATCGGTTCTTAAGGCCGCTCGCGCGTATGGGTGCGTTCGTACGCGAGATCGGTGAGGGCAGGTTCGACGCGCGCCTCGACATCGCGACTGCGAGTGAATTCGGCGCGGTGAGCGCCGACCTCAACGCGATGGCGCAGAGTCTTGCAGATCGAGAGCACCTCGCTCGGCAGAACACCGCGCTGACCGTCGATGTGGCGCGCAAGCGTGAGACGCTCGAGGCGATTACCGATGTCGATACGAGTCTCAACGAGATACAGGATCTCGACATTTTGATGGAGCGAATCCTCGCGGATGCTCGTCGGCTGCTGGGTTGCGACGCGGGAGGAGTGTTGTTGCGTGAAGGGGACGACTTGGTCTTGGCCTATGTGCAGTACGACGCCATCGCCGCCGACCGATCGGAGCAGGCGCGTGCGAGCGTTCGCCGCCTACGCGTTGCTGTCGACGGAGGCAGCATCGCAGGCTACGCCGCGTGGTCTGGCGAGTCGGTTGTGATCGACGACGCGTACGAGATTCCACGTGATCGACCCTATCAGTTCAATCGATCCTTCGACGAACTCACTGGCTACCGCACGCGCGCAATTCTGACGCTGCCGCTTCGCACGTCTGCCGGAAAGAGTGTTGGTGTGCTTCAGCTTCAGAATCCCCTCGACGCCACTGGGGCGCCGCGCGCCGGATTCACCACGGAGGAAGTTGAGGCGCTCAGCCACTTCGCATCAGCGGCGACCGTCGCGCTCGAGCGGGCTGCGCTGACGAGATCGATCGTGCTCCGCATGATTCGCATGGCAGAGTTGCGAGATCCCAGCGAGACAGGTGCACATGTCAACCGTGTTGCCGCCTACTCGGTGATTCTGCACGAAGAGTGGGCGCGTCGCCACGAGGTCGACCGTGCGCAATCACAACGAGATCGCGATGTCTTGCGAATCGCCGCAATGCTGCACGATGTGGGCAAGGTGGGGATCGCAGATGCTGTGCTCAAGAAGCCTGGCCGACTGACCGCCGACGAGTACCGTCTCATGCAGCAGCACTGTGAGATTGGGGCGCGGCTCTTCGCTGACCACGATTCGGTTCTCGACCGAGCGTGCCTTGAAGTTGCACTTCACCACCACGAACGGTGGGATGGCGGTGGATACCCCGGGATCGTTGACATGGACGCCATTCCCGCGGCGCGCGATCGGCGGCTCGACACTCCACCGCCGATGAAGGGTGATGCGATCCCCATCTTTGCCCGAATTGTCTCGGTTGCGGATGTGTTCGACGCGCTGAGTTCGAAGCGGCAGTACAAGGAATCCTGGCCTGAGCCTCGCGTCTTGAACGAGATGCGCGTGAATGCAGGCCGCCAGTTTGATCCTGAACTGATCGACATTCTGCTCGCGAGCATCGAGAAGTTTCGTGCGGTGGCGGCGCGTTATGCGTGAGTGGTAGCGATTGCATGAACTGGCGGCTTCTATGATGATTCGCGTGCTCGCTCTGACCTTGCTCTTGCTCACTTCGTCACTGTGTGCGCAGCAGGGGGTAGTTCCCGAATCCGCTGCGGCTCCCACGCCCGCGGTAGCGAAGCAGCGCCTCAAGGTGGTTGTCGCCAATCCGATTGTTGCTGATCTCGTTCGCACGGTCGGCGGGAGCGACATCGACTTGACTGTGCTTGCTGGCGCGGCGGGTGATCCTCACCACTACGAGCCAACCCCCGCGGACGCTCGTGCGGTCGCGTCGGCCGATCTTGTGTTGCCATTTGGTCTTGGACTCGATCGATCAGTCGCCACGATGCACGCGACGGGCGGGTCGTCTGGCGCGCTGGTGTGTGTTGCAGAGGGATTGGGAAGTGTCGAGTGTGCAACTGAGTCAGGGCACGAACACGGTGACGGGCATGATGCGCATGATGGAGGGCACGCGTCGCACGGGCATGTGTACGCCGTGCCTGCGCGCTCAATTGATCCGCACATTTGGCATGATCCATCGAAGGTGCAGCGACTCAATGAGCGCATTTGCGCGGCGCTCTGCACGGCACGACCTGAGCTCGCGCAGGCTTTCAGGCGGCGAAGCGGGGAGCTCGACGCAGAACTTGTGCAACTTGATTCGTGGATCGCCGAGCAAGTCAAGAAAATCGCTCAAGAGAAGCGTGTGCTCGTGACGACGCACGATGGCCTTCGGTACTTTGCCAATCGCTACGGATTTCGAGTTGTCGGAATCGAGGGGATGGCTGGTGGAGTCTCTCAGAGCGAGCCCGCGCCGAAGGACTTGATCGCGATGGTGCGCGAACTTGAGGGCGCGCAGTGCACGGTGGTGTTCGGGGATCGCGCGCATCCGTCGCGCGTCGCAGCCGCTGTCGCTCGGGAAGCCAAGGTAAAGCTCGTCGAGACTCTCTCGCTCGACGGACTGTTGCCAAACGAAGCAACGAAAGCACCCACTTCGTATCTTGCGACCATGCGCGCGAATGTCACGATCATTGTTGAGGCGCTGAGCGAGTGAAGTTGGAGTGGCTCGCATATGGCGGTCGGCACCTGCACGCACCTGACCCGGCGGCGCCTGCGCTGGCGGTGTCAGAACTCTCTGTTGGGTACCGAGGGCACGACAAGCCCGTGCTTTCTTCGGTGAGTTTCACCCTGCCAGTTGGATCACGCCTCGCGCTTGTGGGAGCCAATGGATCAGGCAAGAGCACGCTGCTCAAGACGATTGCTGGCTTGCTTCCGATCAGGGTTGGAACAATTTCTGTGTTTGGCCTGAAGGTGCGCGCCTGCCACCACCGAACCTCGTACTTGCCGCAGCGGGATGAAATCAACTGGGACTTTCCAGTCTCGGTCGAGCGATTTGTGCTCGCCGGCCGCTTTGTGCACTGTGGGTGGCTGACACAGCCTGACGCCGACGACCACGAGGTTGTCGCTGCAACGCTGAGAGAACTTGATATCGCCGACATTGCAAAGACCCCAATCGGACAACTCTCTGGTGGCCAACAACAGCGGACGATGTTGGCTCGATCGCTCGCACAAGGTTCAGACCTGCTGCTTCTCGATGAACCGCTCAATGCGGTCGATTCGGCAACGCGCGCACTCGTTGGCGCGCTGCTCGATCGCCTGCAGCGCGAGGGCAAGTCGATGATCGTTTCGACGCACGATGTTGGAACGCACGATCAGCCGTTCGATGGAGTCTTGACGCTCGATCACGGGTCGGTGCGAGTGGGTGCAGCATGATGATGCTCGGCGAATGTCCATTAGGCCTTTGCGGCAGTTGGCTCCTCGAGCCGTGGGCGATGGGGTTCATGAGGGCGGGGCTCGCGGCTTCGCTCTTGGCTGGCCTATCGTGCGCCCTACTTGGCGTGTATGTCGTTTTTCGTCGACTCGCGTTCGCCGGTGAAGCAATGTCGCACACGACGCTTCCAGGGATGGTGATCGCACAGATGTACGGCGCAAGTCTCGCAGTGGGGGCGCTTGCAAGCAACGTGCTGACCGCAGCAGGAATCAGCCTGCTTTCGTCGGGAGCTTCGCGCCGGCGGGGAGTGCGTGAGGATGCCGCAATCGGAGTCGTCTTCACTGGGATGTTCGCTCTTGGAGTGATCCTGATGAGCTTCGGCGGTTCGTGGGGAGATTTCGTGCACCTGCTCTTTGGCAACATCCTGTCCGTTGCGCCGAGTGACCTCTGGTTCATGGTGTGTGCAGCCTGCGCAATCGTGGTGACGCTCATCGCGCTTCACAAAGAGCTCGAGCTCAGTTCGTACGACACGCACTATGCCGACCTCATCGGCATTGGATCGAGCCGACTGCGGCTGGTCATTTTGACTCTCGTCGCTCTCGCGGTTGTCTCGGGGGTGCAGGTCGTCGGCGTCATCCTCACGAGTGCACTGCTCATTACACCTGCAGCAACCGCGGCGATGTTCGCGAGGCGCCTTGTGCCCATGATGGCGCTTTCGGTTGTGATTTCATGGACAGCAATCGTCGCTGGGCTCTATCTCTCGTACTACGGCTCATTCCCGCCTGGAGCGTCGATCGTGGCGCTCTCGAGCGTGCTCTTTGTCGGCGCATGGTTCTGGCGCAAGGTCGCGGGGTGATTGCAGAGTGACAAAAGCCGACCGCCGTCCTCGGGGAGACCAAGGACGGCGGAGGCGTCGAGTCAAGAAAGTTCTTGACGTTCGTCAGAGTGAATCAGGCGCGTCGTCGCCGAGCGGTGAGGCCAGCGAATCCGAGGAGCGCGAGCGCGCCTGGGGCTGGGACTGGGCCGAGCGTGTATTGCACGTTGCCTGAGAAGAGCGGAGTGGTTGTGCCGGTCGCGGCATATCCAACATTGAATTGACCGACATA
>SYHM01000006.1 GCA_005799205.1 Planctomycetia bacterium
CGATCTACTGGGGTCGCGCTCCAAATCAAGTGCAGCGCGTCCATGGAACGATTCTCAGTGCACTCTGGCGCGTGAGCGTGTTTCGCCTTCCCCACGGGACCGACCCGACAACTCCCCCGACGCGCGATGAGTTCGATCACGCGGCGATTGATGCCACCGTTGTCTATGTCGACTCGTTGACCTGTCCGTTTCGCAGCGGAGGACCAGACAGTGTGAAACTCATCGCAACAGCGCCGGATGCCCCCCGAGATCACTTTGGCCTCCGTGCCACCACGACGTTTCAAGCCGCTGCGGGCGAATGGATCATCCAGACGAAGTCGGATGATGGGGTGCGGGTGTGGGTTGGAAGCGATCTCGTCATTGACAACTGGACACACCACGCGCTGACGGTCGACAGAGCCCCCCTTTCGATCCCCGTCGCGAAGGAAATCACCTTGAAAGTCGAATACTTCGAGCGCATCGGCGAGGCCCATCTCGACCTGAAGATCTACCCAGATCCGACCAAGCCTCAGATCGCTCCTCCTCCAGTGAGCGCGCCTTGACGGGGACGCCCCCCCACTCGAAGATGCCGCTGCCGCGCGTGCGGTCACTCCACCCGTGAACTGTCCACACTGCAAAAGTCCTGACGCCAAGGTGATCGACAGTCGCCCCATCGAGAGCGGTCACGGCATCCGCCGCCGTCGCGAATGCATCGTCTGCGCGAAGAGGTTCACGAGCTATGAGCGGGCCGAGCGCGCTACGCGGATCAAGGTGGTCAAGAAAGATGGATCGCGCGTTCCCTTTGATGTCGGGAATGTGCTGCGAGGGGTGCAAGCCGCGTGCGGAAAGCGTCCCGTCTCAGAAGAGGTCAAGCAGCAGCTTGCCGATGAGATCGACGAGGGAATTCATCGAGACTTCGAGTCAGAGGTGCGCAGCGCAGAAATCGGGCGCCGGGTTGCCGTCGCGCTGCGCAATATCGATCAAGTCGCATATGTGCGGTTCGCGAGCGTGTATCACGACTTTCAGAGTGTGACTGAGTTTCAGGCTGAAATAGTGCACCTCACCGAGAAACCACCTGCTCCCGCTGATCAACCGACGCTCTTCGACGAGAAGTCGACTTCCCCCTAACTTCCACACATGCCCACGATCACTCTGCCTGATGGCAGTTGCCGTTCATATGACTCGCCTCCAACTGCGGCACAGGTCGCCGCCGATATCGGTGCGGGGCTGGCGAAGGCGGCGCTTGGCGCAAAGATCAATGGAACGCTCTGCGATCTTTCCACCCGACTTGAACACGATTGCGCGCTCGCGATTGTGACGGCGAAGTCTCGAGACGGGCAGCCTGATGCCGATGGCTTGATGCTCATTCGCCACTCCTGCGCGCATGTCATGGCAGAGGCAATCGAGCGACTGTTTCCAGGAACCGCTCTCGTCTACGGCCCTGCTCTCGAGAGTGGCTTCTACTACGACATGGCGTTCCCAGCGGGACGCGCTCCGAGCACCGACGACTTTGCAGCGCTCGAGAGTGAAATGGCCAAGATCATTGCCGAAAACAGGCCGTTTACACGCACTGATCTGCCCCTCGACGCAGGCATGGAGAAGCTCAACCGCGAGGGCAGCAAGTTCAAGATCGACAACGCGCAGCGGGCGCGCGATGGGGGGTCTGCGACACTTTCGTGGTACACGACAGGAACCCCCGGATCGAATTGGGAAGACCTCTGCCGTGGACCGCATGTGCCATCGACTGGTCGTATCGGCGCATTCAAGATCACGATGCTCGCGTCGAGTTACTGGAAGGGCGACGAGTCGCTCGACCGACTGACGCGTGTGTATGGAACTGCCTTTGCGACGAAGGCTGAACTCGAGGCACACCTCGCGCAAGTCGAGGAGGCGAAGAAGCGCGATCACCGTGTGCTTGGAAAGCAACTGCGGCTCTTTCACATCGACGAGATGGTTGGGCAAGGGCTTGTGCTCTGGACTCCGCGCGGCGCGGTCGTTCGGCAGGAGTTGCAAAACTTCATCAGCGATGAACTGCGCGTTCAGGGATATCAGCAGGTGTTCACGCCACACATTGGCAAACTCGATCTGTATCGCACGAGCGGTCACTTTCCGTACTACAAGGAAAGCCAATTCGCTCCGATCATCGATCACGATGAAATGTCCAAACTCGCTGCCGAGGGGTGTTCGTGCGGCGAACTCGCGAATCGACTCGGATCTGGAAGTGTCGACGGGTACTTGCTGAAACCGATGAATTGCCCGCACCACATTCGCATCTTTGCGAGTGAACCTCACTCATATCGCGACCTGCCAGTGCGACTCGCCGAGTTCGGCACCGTCTATCGATGGGAGCAATCGGGCGAGATAGGTGGACTCACTCGCGTTCGCGGATTCACCCAAGACGATGCGCATCTCTTCGTGCGCGAAGACCAGGTTGCTGACGAGCTCATTGGCTGCCTCTCGTTGGTCAAACTCATTTTCGGCACGCTCGGGATGAATGACTACCGAGTGCGCGTTGGGTTGCGCGATCCCGCGAGCGACAAGTATGTCGGAGATCCGTCAAACTGGGACAAGGCCGAAGAGGCTTGCCGCAATGCCGCCCGATCTCTGGGAGTTCCCTTTTCAGAGGAACGGGGCGAAGCTGCGTTCTACGGGCCAAAGATCGACTTCGTCGTGAGAGATGTCATCGGACGATCGTGGCAACTTGGCACCGTGCAGGTCGATTACAACTTGCCCGTTCGGTTCGACCTCTCCTACATCGGCGCTGACAACAAGCAGCACCGTCCTGTGATGATTCACCGCGCCCCCTTCGGTTCGATGGAGCGATTCGTTGGTGTGCTCATCGAGCATTTCGCAGGGGCTTTCCCGCTGTGGCTCGCCCCCGAGCAGGTGCGAGTGCTCCCAATCAGCGAGAAGAGCGCGGCCTATGCCGACGAGGTGCTCGCAGCCCTGCGCAGCGCAGGCCTTCGCGCGACGATCGATTCGGGGAACGAGCGGGTGCAAGCGCGAATTCGCGACGCGAGCGAGGCGAAGATTCCTTACCTTGCGGTTGTGGGGCCGCGTGACGCAGAGCAGCGAGCAGTCAGCATCCGAGCGTTCGGGACCGACGCAAACCTCGGCGAACTGCCCCTTGGCGAGTTCCTTGCTGGGGTGACGGGCGAGTACACCTCCCGGGGGCACGAGAGCCTCAAGTCGAAGTTCGTGCGACGCCAGCCGTCCTAATCGGATCATGAGTGGATCATGAGTGGGTCGCCTTTATTTTGAGGTTTCTTCGCCAATTCCCCGTTTGCGTGGTAGTGTGCGTCGATCGAGGCCACCAATCTCGACCGCCCGCGCACGCTGAGAGACCAACCGATTCATGAGCATTGATCCAGTTCTCAAACTTCCCTTCGCATGATGGTGGGTTTTTGCCATCGTCTCGCTTGGGTCGTGCGCGCTCCACAGATCGTTTCAAGCATCGTTCCATCGTTGACCCAGCGCCCATCGCGGCATGGCGCGGGTCTTGTCATCTGCCCCGTTCGTCGCTGAGGATTTCACTCTGAGCCAGTTCAACCGTCGTCCCCCCTTTCGCGATTCACGCGATTCCGGCCCCCGTATCAACGATCGCATTCGAGTCACTCCGCTGCGCCTGATCGATCAGGATGGCGTGATGATCGGTGTTGTTGAACTCGACGAGGCGAAGCGGCGTGCGGCGGACGCGGGGCTCGACCTCGTCGAGATTGCTGCCGATTCAAAGCCACCGGTCGTTCGAATCATGGACTTTGGAAAGTTCAAGTACGAGCAGGCAAAGAAAGACAAGCAACAGAAGACGAAGTCAAAAGCGGGTGAGATGAAAGAAGTTCGCCTCGGTCGCTCGATGAAGATCGATCCACACGATGTCGAGATTCGAGTCAACCAAGCTCGACAGTTTCTGATGGAGGGATACCGCGTGGTGTTCGTGCAGAACTTTCGCGGACGCGAACTTGCATACAAGAACAAGGGTGACCAGCGCATGGCTGAGATCGCTCAGATTCTTGCGGATATTGGCCGTGTTGAGCTCGCGCCGAGGCTCAACGGCAAGCGCATGTCGATGATCCTCGTGCCCGATCGAGCCAAGATCGACTCTGTGAAAAAGAAGGCTGGCAGCACCAAGAGTTCGAAGCCGGCAGATGCCGCAGGCGGTGAGCCAAAGAGTGTCGCCGTCAAGACCCCGGCCGAGCAACCCGTCGCGCCCGCGTGACCCCGCGTGACCCTGCGTGACTCTGCGTGACCCTGCGTGACAGGGGCGCTTGACTTTTTAT
The DNA here is from genome assembly GCA_005799205.1 of Planctomycetia bacterium. Lineage (GTDB taxonomy): Bacteria > Planctomycetota > Phycisphaerae > Phycisphaerales > SM1A02 > F1-60-MAGs104. The sequence goes on from SYHM01000006.1 coordinate 4,257, forward strand.
TCAGTCCAGTGCATAATCATGCGCGTGAAGAGCATGACTGGCACCATCACCAAGGCGCAGCGCCATAGACACATCATCAGGCTGATCGAGTCTGGAAGAGTCGCGAGCCAGTGCGATCTCGCGACGTCGCTTGCACGCATCGGCGTTGTCACAACGCAGACGACGCTGTCGCGTGACCTCAGCGAGCTTGGCGTCGTGAAATCGGCTGGTGGATACTGCCTGCTGAACGGTGCCCACTCCCCTGCCCCTGCGGCCACTCTCGCAGCGACCGCTCGCCGCCTGCTGCTCGAAGTTTCAGTCGGGGGGACGCAAGTCGTTGTACACACTCCCCCAGGACAAGCAAGCGCCCTCGCGGTTGAGATCGACCGTGCGTCGATCGCGGGTGTGCTCGGCACAATCGCTGGGGATGACTGCATCTTCGTTGCTTGTTCGACCGCCTCAGCCGCGCGCGTCGCTGCACGCAAACTGCAGGGCTTTTCGCAGCAGCCAGCTGGGGATCGTGAATTCATTGGCGCGAGTTCGCGTCGCTGACCGACCGTGGAGAACTTGCGACGATGACTCATGTGCGATCATTCATTGACCAACCGCTGCACAACCCGTGCAGAGTGGTTGTTGTGGGCGCCGCTGGGTACTCGGGTGCAGAACTCGTTGGACTCTTGCTCAGGCACTCTGAAGTCGACCTCGTAGGACTGTTCGGGTCATCGGCGCGCGCGGATCACGCACAGCGATTTGATCAGATCTTTCCGCGATTTCGCGGCTGGACCGACTTGAGCGTTCATGCTGCGACGACAGATGCGATCCTCGCACTGAAGCCTCATGCGGTTTTTCTGGCGACACCCCACGAGGCGAGTCACGAACTTGCGCCAACCCTCTGTGCTGCTGGGATCACCGTCTTCGACCTCTCAGCCGCATTTCGGTTGCGCGAGGCCGCGGCCTATCCGAAGCACTACGGCTTTACCCATCGACATGTCGACCTGCTGCAACGAGCCGTCTACGGGATCGCAGAACTCAATCGTGTCGAGATCGAGCAGGCACAACTCGTCGCGGTCCCAGGCTGCTATCCAACCAGTGTCATCCTGCCACTTCGACCGCTCGTCGAGGCCGGATTCACAGCAGATGCTCCCGTCATCGTCGATTCGACGAGTGGGGTCAGCGGCGCGGGTCGCTCCCTCGCACTCAAGAGTCTTTTCTGCGAGGTGAGCCAACAACCCTATGGGGTCTTCTCGCACCGACATCAACCTGAAATGGCCCAAGAGACTGCCGCTGACATCATCTTCACTCCACACCTCGGGCCATTTGACCGCGGCATCTTGTCAACGATTCATGTAACGCTTCAACCACACATCGATGAGGCCGCGGTCCGCACGCTGCTGTTCGAGCGCTACAAGAGCTCTGCTTGCGTGACCGTACTCGGCTCAGGTGAGTGGCCATCAGTCGCTGCCGTCGAGGGTAGTAATCGGTGCGACATTGGACTCGCCGTCGATGCCGCTCGGAGGCACCTCATCATCTGCAGCGCGCTCGACAACCTGCTCAAGGGTGCCGCTGGGCAAGCGCTGCAATGTTTCAACATTCGCTTCGGATTCCATGACTCGCTCGGATTTTCGTTCCCCTCAATCGCAGCGAGCCCGCCAGCACGTGGCTCATCACACACAGAACCGGCGGTCATGCCATGACGGTGCGACCGCTTTTTGTGATCAAACTTGGAGGCGCGTTACTCGACGACTCCCCTGCGCTCAGCTCGTTGCTTGATGGTGTTGCCGCAATGCACCGCGCAGGTCCAGGCTGCGTGCTCCTCGTGCATGGTGGTGGCAGCGCGGTTGATCGACACCTCGCGCGCCTTGGCCTCGAAACTCGCAAGCGCGATGGCATCAGACTCACCCCACCAGAGCAGATGATCGAAATCGCCGGGGTGCTCAGAGGATCAGTCAATGCAACACTCATTGCACACTTGCACGCGCGCGGAGTGAACGCGGTGGGACTCTCTCTCGCAGACGGCGCGACGACCGAGGCGCAGGTCACAACGCAGTTCGACTTTGATCCCGGATGTGTCGGCGAGATCACGAGCGGTGATCCGCGACTCATACAGACCTTGCTCAGCGCAGAGTTTCTTCCCGTTGTCTCGAGTATCGCTGCCGCGCGAGACGGCACTCTGCTCAATGTGAACGCCGACGATGCCGCGGCGGCACTCGCGCGCATTCTCAATGCGAGTGGGCTCGTCTTTCTCACTGATGTCTCTGGCGTCCATGGCTCCGACGGCCAGAGCATTCAGACGCTAACAACGCCAGAAGTTGAAGAACTGATCTCGAAGCGGATCATCACGGGGGGCATGATTCCAAAGGTCCGTGGCGCGCTTGCCACCGCTGAGTCAATTGGCGTGCCTGTCATCATCACCACGTGGCGCGACGCGACTGTCCTACCCCGCCTCGCTGCGGGAGAATCTGTTGGGACATCACTCCTTCCAACGTGCGCCACGGTCGAATCGAGCCTAACTAGATGAACACACCCGCCCCCATGCTTCTCACTCGTGACGTGTTACAGGTCGTCGACCTCTCGACCACTGAGATCCTCGAACTTTTCTCGCTCGCTTCGTCCCTCAAGGGCAACTACGCCGCCTATGCATCGACGCTTGCGCAGCGGTCCCTTGCGATGCTCTTCGAGAAGCCATCGCTTCGCACGCGCGTCTCGCTCGAACTGGGCTTTCAGAAACTGGGTGGCGGAGTGACATTTCTCGACCATCAACACTCGCCCATTGGCGCGCGAGAACCGGTCGAGGACTACGCGCGCAATCTCTCGCGGTGGGTCGATGTGGTCGCAATTCGATGCCAGTCGCACGACCTGCTGCGGCGCTTTGCTGCGGCGAGCACTGTGCCAGTGATCAACGCGCTGAGCGATCTGCATCATCCCTGTCAGGCGCTCGCCGACCTCTTCACGCTGCAAGAGTGTGGAATTCCAGTCGATCAGCTGCACCTCGCGTGGGTCGGCGATGGAAACAATGTCTGCCATTCGCTCATTGAAACCATTGCGACGATCGGCGGACGGATGACCGTCATCACTCCCCCGACGTGCCAACCCCCCGCTGAGATTCTGCGGGTCGCAAACGCGCGCGCTTGTCGAAGTGGCGCCCGCATTCTCTGCACCGACGATCTCTCAGCAGTTGCAGGAGCCGATGCGGTCTACACCGATGTGTGGGTGTCGATGGGAGAGGAATCGCGCGCGGCCGAGAAGACCGCGCTGCTGACCCCCTACCGCGTTGACCTGGCGCTCATGAAGCGCGCGGGATCGCAAGCCCGCTTCATGCACTGCCTGCCTGCCAAGCGCGGCGAGGAAGTCACCGCAGAGGTCATTGATTCACCCTCGTCCATCATCTTCGATCAGGCCGAGAATCGCATGCATATTCAAAACGCGCTCATGCTGGCACTGCTGCGACCCGACCTCGCGCGTCGGTCCCGCACGCCTGCACACGCCTCCATCTCACTCTGATCGATCCGTTTCAGTCTTTCACTCCATATCGCACCGAAGGAACTCTCATGACTCAGCATTTCACTCCCCGTCGTGTTTCACTCGCATACTCCGGAGGTCTCGACACCTCCTGCATCATCCCGTGGCTCGTCGAGAAGTATGGCTGCGAAGTCATCGCCGTTGTCGCTGATGTTGGACAGGGTTCGCGCGAACTCGAGGGAATCGAGGAGAAGGCGATTCGATCTGGGGCGACGAAGTGCGTCATCAAAGACCTCCGGCACGCATTTCTCAACGAGTTCGCTTTTCCGATGGCAGTGACTGGATCGGTCTACGAAGGGCGATACCTGCTTGGCACCTCGATCGCGCGACCGATCATCGCTCGCGCGCAAGTCGAGGTGGCACTTGCCGAGGGATGCGATGCACTCAGCCACGGCTGCACTGGCAAAGGAAATGATCAGGTCCGATTCGAGTTCACATTCGCTGCGCTCGCGCCGCATCTGCCGGTCATCGCGCCGTGGCGAATCTGGACTCTCAAGAGTCGTGAGGCCATGCTCGACTACCTCAAGGTGCGCAACATTCCATGCGCCGCGAGCGCCGAGAAGATCTACTCACGCGATGCAAACATGTGGCATATCTCTCACGAAGGTGGCGACCTCGAAGACCCATGGAAGGCTCCTCCAGAGGATGTGTGGATGCTCACCTGCGATCCAGCCCGCGCTCCAGATGCTGGCGCTGAAGTCACACTGTCATTTCGCGCAGGGTTCCCGACAGCGATCGATGGGGTACCGATGGATTCAGTCACCATTCTCGAAACCCTAAATCGGATCGGCGGAGTCCATGGCGTGGGCCGCGTTGATCTTGTCGAAAACCGACTCGTTGGAATGAAGAGCCGCGGCGCCTACGAAACACCTGGCGGCACCATTCTTCTCGAGGCACTTAACGGGCTTGAGCAATTGTGCTACGACCGCGAGACCTTGCAATGGCGCCAGCAGGTTGCACTGCAGTTTGCGCGCATCGTCTACGAAGGAACATGGTTCACTCCACTGCGCGAAACGCTCTGGGAAGGAATCAAGAAGGCTGCGTCAGTGCTCGACGGCGACGTGCGCGTTCGCCTGTACAAGGGAACAGCGACGGTGGCAGGGCGACGAAGCCCCAATTCGCTGTACAACCAAGAGTTCGCCACCTTCGGAGTCGACGAGGTCTACGACCAGACGCACGCTGAAGGCTTCATTAGGCTCTTCTCGCTTCCGACGCGCATCCGTGCGCTTCGCGATGCGAGCGGCAAGGCGCCCGCTTCGACACGCGGCTGTGCAAAACCATCGGCGGCTCCCGCCCCACAGGTCGCGCGATGAGCGTGACCTGGGCCGGACGGTTCACCGAAGAAGCAGACCCGCTCTTTCGTGAGTTCAACGACTCGCTGTCGTTCGATCGCACCCTCTTTCGACAGGACATCGAAGGAAGCGTCGCGTGGGCTCGAGCGCTTGGGCGCGCCGATGTGCTCACCGCCTCAGAGACTTCGCAGCTCGTCACTGCGCTCGATGAGGTGCTTCGCGCAGGCGAGTCTGATGAGACGCTGCTCGCGAACGCCACAGACGAGGACGTGCATTCTTGGGTCGAGCGCGAACTCGTGGCGCGAGTCGGATCGCTCGGGAAGAAGTTGCACACTGGTCGAAGCCGCAACGATCAGGTTGCGACCGACCTGAGGCTCTGGACGCGAAGCCAATTGGCTGCTCGTCAAGCCGAACTCGACGACGTCATTCGAAGCCTCCTGTCGCTCGCGGACCGTGAGTGCGCGACTGTTTTTCCTGGATACACACATCTGCAGCGTGCGCAGCCAATTCTTTTCGCTCACTGGTGCATGGCGTACGTCCAAATGCTCTCGAGGGACCGATCCCGCTTCGCTGATGCGGCACGCCGCGCCAATCAATGCCCGCTCGGTTCTGGCGCCCTCGCAGGAACCGCGTACGCGATCGACCGGGTTGCGCTTGCACGCGACCTCGGCTTTGCTGCGCCGACTGCGAACTCGCTCGACGCAGTCAGTGACCGAGACTTCGTCGTTGAATCACTCGCGGCGAGCGCGCTCGCGTCGGTCCACCTGTCGCGACTCGCCGAAGACCTCATTTTCTATTCGACCGGCGAAGCAGGACTCATTGAACTCTCCGACTCGGTCACGAGCGGATCGAGCTTGATGCCGCAGAAAAAGAACCCAGACGCGCTTGAGCTCATTCGTGGCAAGTCTGGCCGTCAAATCGCAAACCTCGTCGGCATCCTGACGGTGCTGAAGGGATTACCACTCGCTTACAACAAGGACTTGCAGGAAGACAAGGAACCACTCTTCGACGCGATGAAACATCTCTCGTTGAGTTTGCGGATGATTCCGGCAGTTCTCGACGGACTCATCGTCCACCGAGAACGAGCGCGCGCAGCTGCAGGTGGCGGATATTCAAACGCAACCGAGCTCGCCGACTACCTCGTCGGACAGGGGATCCCATTTCGTGAAGCGCACCACTCAGCGGGGCGCCTTGTTCGAGCTGCGATTCTCGAGTCGAAGCCGCTTGAAGAGTTGACAGTCGGTCAGATGCAAGCCGTTGAGCCGCGAATCGGCGCCGATGTGTTTGTTGCCCTGACCGTCGACAGCGCGGTCGCCAAGCGCAATGTGCTCGGCGGGACTGCCCGTGGACAGGTCGTCGCATCGGTTGAGTCGGCGCGCGAGCAAGTCGCCCCCAAGCACTCATCACGTGACCAGAACACCGAGGAGGCAAGCCAGGGCGAACTTGCGTTCACGATTCGCGAAGCACACATCAACGACCTCGACGCGATCTGCGCGATCGTCGAACATTGGGCAAGGCAGGGTGAGCATCTCCCCCGCTCTCGCGACGAGATTCTTGAGTCACTGTCCGAGTTCGCGGTCGCCGTGCGTGGCGATCGTGTGGTCGGGTGCGGCTCACTATGGATCTATACGCCGCAGGTTGCAGAGATTCGATCGCTTGGCGTCGCGCCAGGGCAGAAGGGTGGCGGGCTAGGAACATCACTCACCAGGTACTTCGTCGATTGGGCTGGCGATCTTGGCATCCCAAAGGTCTTCGTGCTCACTCGCGTGCCAGAATTTTTCGGGCGGTGTGGATTCAAGAGCGTGAGCGTGAGCACGCTGCCAGAAAAGGTCCTCAAGGACTGCGCCAACTGTCCGCGAAACAACGCGTGCGATGAAGTCGCGATGACCATTGACACCGGTGCGCTTCCCGTTGGTGCGCCGTGACAAGCGCACCCGATTGGCCACGCGGATTTACGAGCGGTGGAATCTCCGCTGGTATCAAGAAGCACGATGTGCCCGACCTCGCGCTCATTGTTGGAGATGCAACGCTCACCGCTGCAGCGATGTTCACAACAAATCTCGTCTGTGCCGCCCCAGTCCAACTCTCGAAGGCGAACCTTGCTGCGTCGAGCGGACGGGTCAATGCGCTCGTCATCAACTCAGGCTGCGCCAATGCTGCCACTGGCACTGAGGGATCTGCGCGCGCACTGCGTGTGACGCGTGCTCTCGCGGCGCATCTCAACGTCGACCCGATTGCCATTCTGACGAACTCGACGGGGGTCATCGGCGTGCAACTTCCGGCCGACCGCATCGAGCACACCGTTCCACCACTCGTGGCATCCCTTCGCCCAGGCTCATGCGAGTCGTTCGCGCGCGCGATCATGACGACCGACACCCGTCCCAAGTGGGCGTCACGCACAATTCGATGGACCGATGGTTCGGTCGAGCACAGTTGCACCGTCACCGGCGTTGCCAAGGGAGCTGGCATGATTCACCCCAACATGGCGACGATGATCGCGGTGATTGCGACCGATGCGCCTTGCACGCCGCTCGAACTTGATCGCCACTTGCGGTGCGCGGTTGAAGGGTCATTTCATCGAATCTCAGTGGATGGCGACACAAGCACGAACGACAGCATTTTTGCGCTCGCTTCTGGGGTTGCTGCCGCCCCGCCTGCGACGCAACTTGCACAGGCGTTCAACGATGTCGCGCGTGAGCTTGCATTAATGGTTGTGCGAGACGGCGAAGGCTTCGAGCGTGGCATCGAAGTGCGCGTGCACGAGGCTCGAACCCAAGAGGATGCGCTCAAGGTCGCACGCACCATCGCGATGAGCCTGTTGGTGCGCACCGCGATCACCGGAGGCGATCCCAACTGGGGTCGCATTCTCGCCGCGGCGGGACGCGCAGGAGTGACCTTTGATCCCAACGCGCTTCGCGTCTGCGCTGGCGGAATCGAGCTCTTCGCTCGCGGGTCCCCCCTCGCAACCGATCTCGCGGCGGTGCGCCGCGCATTCACATCAGACACGGTCGTGATCGATGTGTACCTCGCGACCGCAGATGCGTCCGATCACTTTTATTCGTGCGGCCTCACCAAGCGGTACGTCGAAATCAACGCCGACTACACAACCTAGTTGACTACTAGGTACCTAGGTGAGTGGCGGCGAGCTGCGCTTGTGCCTGCCCAAAGAGGTTCCGCCACGGCGCGTCGAGCGATGGACCGATGACACGCAGCATCCGACGAAGCTCCGTTGGAGCGATGCTCGAGATCACCTTGTTCTGGTGCGCAAGCGCTCCGGCGATCGCTGCGCAGTACCGTAGGAAAGCCTCAAGAGCGACGGAAGGCTCGGTGCGCAAGTCGACCCGCTCGAACTCCCGCTTCGCTGAATCTTTCATCGAGATCCACGCGTCGATCGACTGCGCGGTCGTAGGAAACTGAGCGAGTACTCCCGAACTCCACGCAGCACCATCGTTCGCTGCGCACCGCGCTGCAACGAGGTCAACAGGCAGCGCCTGCGACCCGAGGATCGCCGAGAAGAGTTGCATCGCAACCGGCTTCGTCACCCCCCCGCGCGCGAAACCCATCGAATGATCAGCGTCCACCAAGCGCCTCCATCATCGCGCGCACCTCAGCGTCCAGTTCGCTTCCGATGGCGCCGTCTTGCCGAAGAACGACCGCAAGGGCGTTTCGAAGCGACTCCGCGACTGCGAACGCCCTCTGCCCTGCTTGACCACTGGTCAATCCGAATCGCTCGCCGAGCGGCGCATACGCGACACCTTCGATGTGATGTGCCCAGAAAATCTCCCACTCGACCATTCGACCACGCTTCTCGAGGTCAGCCTTTGTTTCACTCATCGCCAGTTCAAGCGCTGCTAACGCCCACGTGCGCTCGAAGAGTTGTTCAGCTTCCTGCGTCGTCTGACTCGGCTCGTTCGACTCGTCGTGGCCCGCAACACGATCCTTCGCGAACGACCGTCGTCGCTCGTGCGAATAGAGATGCAGTCCATTTCGAAGCCAACGCCGTAAGCGCGTCCCACTTTCAATCCATGACTTGAGATAGTTCTGATCCTTCAACCGGCTCGCGAAAAAGTCATGGACAAACTCGCCAGGGTCGCAGCGAACGCTCGCGGCCAGTCCGATTGCCCCACAATACGCAGTGAGCGGCTTGAGATAAGCCCCCATGATGTATCCGTTGACCGAGAGTCTCCCTGCGTCACCTTCACTGAGTTGCTGGGCGATCCAAACGGTCCTCGTCTCTGGAAAGAACTTGGATGGAGTCGGTGGGTCTGCAGAAGGATGCATAAAAATATCTATCTGGTCCCGAGAAATGATGGGAGATGATCCGGATCGACCCCCGTGAGGGAAGTTACAAGATTTCACCCAATGGACTATTCAGAATTGTCTATCTGTTATGTCGAGTCCTTCCAGGGTTTCGCAGGTTGGCGCATGGATCGCGGCGTGTGAGTGCTGGCGTGTGAGTGAAAGAGAGTGACAAGAGGCCGTTTCGCATACGCAGCAGATTCGGGGATTCCGACGGGGACAATTCGGAGCCGGCGCTTTCTGGGGTTGCGCTGGCTGGCAAGGCGCTTGGATTCTCGCTCCTAGTCGAGAGTCTTGGCGCCTTGCCTCGTTCTTGTCTCGCTCATACCTCGTTTCTGCTCCAGCAATGGCGCGAATCGATTGGCGTGAATCAACCCTCTACACTCCCCTCCCCGATGCCATTCCTCTCAGCAGAAATTGACTCTCTGCGGCAAAACGCAGATGGAGCACTTCAATCGACGACCTCTGGCACAGATCTCGAGGCGTGGCGAGTCAGGTACCTCGGCGCCAATGGAGAGCTCAAGTCAATCATGGCGCGACTCAAGGATGCGCCTCGCGAAGAGAAACCGCACCTTGGGAAGTGCCTGAACGAGCTCAAGGGGCACCTTGAAGAAGCGTTCGAGTCGCGCAAGCGATCAACGAGCGCGACCGCGCAAGTGCCGACCGTTGATCTCACTGAACCTGGTATTTCACTCGGCGAGGGACGCCGCCACATTCTCTCGCGAACGATTGATGAGATCGTGGATGTCTTTGCGCGAATGGGCTTTTCGGTTGCTGATGGCCCAGAAATCGAAGACGAGTGGCACAACTTCACAGCGCTCAACATTCCAGAAGGCCACCCCGCTCGCGATTCGAGCGATAACTTCTACATGGGCGAAACCGGAGGCGTCAAGCGCCTCCTGCGAACGCAGACCTCGACGGTGCAGATTCGCGCAATGGAATCACAACCACCTCCACTCAAGGTGGTCGCAGTCGGCCGGGTCTACCGACCAGACACGCATGACGCGACGCACTTCTCAATGTTTCATCAAATCGAAGGCCTGTGCATCGACCGCGCGCTCTCATTGGTCGATCTCAAGACCGCGCTCCTTCAATTCGCCCGCTCATACTTTGGACCAGAAGCCGAAGTGCGCATGAGACCGAGCTTCTTTCCCTTCACAGAACCATCAGCCGAAGTCGATATGAAGATGCACATCCGCGGAGAGTTGCAGTGGGTCGAAATCGGAGGCTGTGGAATGGTCGATCCAGCGGTGCTCTCGGCAGTGGGAATCGACCCAGAAGTTTGGAGCGGCTACGCGTTCGGACTCGGGATCGAGCGTATCGCGATGCGCCGATACAGCATCAGCGACATTCGATGGCTGTTTGAAAACGACGCGCGATTTCTTCGCCAGTTCTAGCTGGCATGAAGAAACCGCGCGTCGTATGTGACTCCTTACTCAGCGGACGATTCGGTGCCCGCAGTCGCTGCACCCTTCCCTGACTCTTTTCGAATCTTGGCGGCGAACGCCGAGCGACGATCTGCTGTTGTGCGACGGCCTGAAGTTCCGCCGGAGACCTGCGATCCCCCCTCGCGGCCAACCAACTGCAACACCACGAGGTTCGAGGCATCACCGATGCGCCGTCGATCCAACTTGACGATGCGCGTGTAGCCACCGGGACGGTCAGCAAAGAGAGGTGCAACGCGCGTCATCAGGTGGTGAACCAACTTCGGCGCCTTGCGCAACTCTCCGAAGCGATTGAACTCAATCTCGCTCGCTGCAGGCAGCGTCCAATATGCACTCTGCTTGCGCTCCTCCTTCACCTTTGGATCAGCAACCCACGCAAAGACCGCACGGTCGGTCAGTCGGCTCTGAAGGAGCCGGCGTGATGCCAGAGTGCGGTGACGTGCGATCGTGATCAGGCGCTCGACGTAGGGCCTGACGGCCTTTGCCTTCGTAAGCGTCGTGACGATTTCGCCATGCTCAAAGAGTCCGGCAGCAAGATTGCGCAGCATCGCACGGCGATGATCGCTTTCCAGACAGAGTTGTTTACCTGCGATGCGATGTCTCATGTCTCAATACTCCTTTGGTCCAATGACCGTTCCAATGTTCATCTCAACGGGAGCCGCGCAACTCGCTCAGCCCCGTGACGATGAACTCTCTGAATAACCCTCGGGCATTTGCATGCCGAGTGACAAACCGATCTCTTGAAGACGCTCATTGATTTCCTTGAGCGATGTCTTTCCGAACGAACGAAGTTCCATCAGGTCGGCTTCGGTCTTCAGAACCAACTCACCAACGGTCGCAACGCCAGCGGTCTGCAGACAGTTCGTGGCGCGGACCCCCAGATTGAGGTCGAGCAGCGTCATGGCGAACTTCTTTTCCAAACTCGAGTCAACTTCTTGGTCTGATGTGAGCCCAGCTTCAACCAAATCCTGTCCCGCCGAATCGAACTGCACGAATGGATTGACGTGCTTGCGCAAGATCTTCCCAGCCTCGACAAGCGCCATTTCTGGCGTGACGGTGCCATTGGTCCACACATCAAGCACCAATCGGTCATAGTTGGTGCGCTGGCCAACGCGCGTGTCTTCCACGCGATACCGCACACGCTGCACGGGCGTGAAGATCGCATCGACCGGAATATCACCGATGACCTGATCCTCTTCGGTTCCGTACTGCTCACTCGCTGGCTGATAGCCACGCCCGCGTTTCACAGTCAGATCTGCTTCGAAGCGAACCTTTTCAGTCACGCGGCAAATCAAGTGGTCCTGATTGAGAATGCGCACCGATGCATCGCTCTCAATCGATGCGCCCGTCACATCACATGGGCCTTCCACGCGAATGCGAACAGTCTTCGGCTCATCTCCGTCCATTTCAACAACGAGCCCCTTGATGTTGAGCACGATGTCTGAGACATCCTGCACAACTCCGTGAATCGACGTGAACTCGTGCGTGACTCCTGCGATCTGCAATTTCGTCACCGCAGCGCCTTCGATGCTCGAAAGCAGAATGCGGCGCAGGCTGTTGCCGATCGTCGTGCCGAAACCACGCTCGAATGGCTCAGCCGAGAAACGACCGAACGTGTTGCTCAGGCTGCTCTTGTCGGCGATCACGCGCCCCGGTAACTCAAGACCTCTCCAGCGAATATGCATGACTCAAATCTCCAATCCAGCAGGTGTCCAGTCCGAACCGAACGAGCCAGGCCTCGCTCGGAGTACGCATGCCCTGCTGGGCGGTGTGCGGACTCCTTCTATGAGGCCAAGCGAAACGATGAATCTTGATACTAGACGCGACGCTTTTTGGGCGAACGACATCCATTGAATGGCAGCGGGGTCTGATCCTCGATCGACAAGACCTTGAGACCATTTGCCTGGAGTGCCGTCACAGCAGACTCGCGCCCAGGACCCGCTCCTCGAACCCGAACCTCAACTTCCCGCATGCCCACGCGGCGCGCCTTGCCTGCGGCTCGCTCACTTGCGCGACTCGCGGCAAACGGGGTGCTCTTACGCGCACCCTTGAAGCCGACACTGCCCGCCGAGTCCCAACAAATGGTCTCGCCGTTGGTGTCCGTGATGGTGACAATCGTGTTATTGAATGTGGCAGCCACATTCACGATGCCCTTGATGATGTTCTTTCGAATCTTTGGTTTCTTCGACATGGTGTAGTTCTCGTGCAGCGAGCGGATTAACCGTTCACGCCCTTCTTACCGGCGACGGTCTTCTTCTTGCCCTTGCGTGTGCGGGCATTGGTGCGTGTGCGTTGCCCACGGCAAGGCAGCGAACGGCGATGACGCTCTCCGCGGTAAGCGTGGATGTCCTTGAGGCGCTGAATGTCCTGCGTCACTTGTCGGCGCAGCGCACCTTCGACGATGTAACTGTCGTCGATCTCCTTCGAGATCGCGGCGAGTTCTTGGTCGCCAAGGGTGTGCGTACGGCGATCAGGATCGATCCCAGTCTTGCCCAGGATCGCGGCGGCACCCTTTGGGCCGATGCCGTGAATGTACTGAAGCGAGTAGAGGATCTTCTTCTTGTCTGGGATGTCGATACCGGCGATACGTGGCATAGTGAGCTCCGAGTGTGGTTCAGCCCTGGCGCTGCTTCAGCCGAGGGTTCTTCTTGTTGATGACAAAGCGCTTGCCCTTTCGGACAACAATCTGGCAATCGAGTGTGCGGCGCTTGATACTGCTTCGAACTTTCATGATGAACTCCGTGTTCTTGAATCTCTTGAATCGTGGTAGAAACTGTGTTGCTTATCTTCTGAAGGTGATCCGACCCTTGGTCATGTCGTATGGACTCATCTCGATCGTGACTTGGTCGCCAGGGAGAATTCTGATGAAGAACTTTCGCATCTTGCCGCTGACATAGGCCAAAATCTCTTGGCCGTTCTGAAGTTTGACTCGAAACATCGCATCGGGCAGTGCTTCGGTGACTTCGGCTTCAAGCGTGATCTTCTCTTCTTTGGCCATGAACTCCTTCAACCGTGATTCGTATCGTGACCTTCGGGTGACGAGATTGAGGCGCGCGCCTCGTCGAGCATCTCGCACCCGGTCCGTGTGACAACCACCGTGCGCTCAACTGAGCAGCCGGCAGCGCCAGACGCTGTCCGCATCGTCCATCCATCATCGCCTTCGACGAACTGCACGCCGATTGCGAAACCGTCGGCGTCCACGCAACGGATTCCATCGGGATGCTGCACGACCGTCGGTTCAACCGACAACACCATGTCTGGCAGCAATGTGAAATCGCCGCGGGTTTCAAACTCACGGTCGATCGCGCATGGCGCGATTGGAGCCTCATGAAGCGCGCGGCCAACGCCGTGCCCTGCGTAGCCCGTGACAAGACCCAAACTCCGCGAGGCGGCAACATCCTGCATCGCGCGTGCAACCGTCGACCACCGCACACCAGGAGCGATCGTCGCGACGGCAGCGTCGAGCATTTCGTGGCATCCAGTCACAATCGCATGTCGCTCGCACGTTCCCGTTCCGACCACAACACAATCTGCAATATCGGCACACCAGCCACGCAAACGCACGGCCACATCCACAGTCACGAGATCGCCGTCGCGAAGCGGGACATCTGTTGGCACAGCATGGATCAACCGATCGTTCACGGCGATGCAACACGCTGCCGGAAACGTGCGCGCGCCAGCATCGAGCTCGTCAAACGATGGGCTCTGGATCACGCTTTCAGCGCGCTCCGAGGCGATGACACCTGCGACCACGGCGGCGAGTGACGATGGCAATGCGCCTGCGACCGCGCACCGCAATGCCGCGTCAACAGCCGCACGTGCGATCAGAGCACTCGCGCGAATCGCTTCGATCTCTTCAGGCAATCGCAGTTCAACTTGGCGTCCACCACCAGTTGAGGGACGACGAGAGGGGTTTGCGAGTCGAACCGTCGCAACAACTCCACCCCGACGCGCATCGGCGTCAGTGAGAAGGTCGTTCGGAGTCGTTCGAAAAGTCACCACGTGTTTAGCCTCGTGCCGATCGGATGCGTGGACCAGACTCGCTCGTTCCTGTCGAAAGGAATCCGGAGTAGTTCCGCATCAAGAGATTCGCCTCAATGCGCTGCACGATGTCCAGGGCAACGCTGACGACGATCAAGAGTCCAGTACCACCGAGAAACTGTGCGACGAAGAATGGGATCCCGAGCTGCTGACTGACGATCGTTGGAATGATCGCGATCAGCGCCAACGCGCCAGCTCCCACATAAGTGATTCTCGAGATGACCGTCTCGAGATACTCCGCCGTGCGCGGCCCAGGGCGCAGTCCCGGGATGAAAGAACCATGCTCTCGAAGTTGCTTGGCCATGTCAGATGGTGAGAGCTGCACCGTCGTCCAGAAGTACGAGAAGAAGTAGATCAGCACGATCTCGACGAGCACATATGGGTAAGCACCGATCTGCAGATTCTGCGCCACAAAACTCGTAATGCTTGACCATGTCGAAGACGCATCAGCCGCCGCAGCGCGCGATGCGATCCATGCGCATCCAGAGGCCGGGAACATCATGAGCGTGCTTGCGAAAATGATCGGCATGACACCAGCGTGGTTGATGCGCAGCGGCAAGTAGTGCTTCTGGCCTCCGTAGACCTTGCGGCCGCGGGTGTGCTTGGCTTGTTGAATCGGAATGCGACGCTGCGCGACCGTGATGATGATTGCGCCACCGACCACGAAGAGGAATCCGGCAAGCAGCACAATCAATCCAACCACGCCGATCTTTGAATCGCCACCTTGCACGCTCGCGTCAAAGTTCTCGAAAATCCACGAGGCCGCGCTCGGCATCCGTGACAAGATGCCCGCGGTCAAAATGATCGACACACCGTTGCCGATCCCGTACTTGTCCACTTGCTCGCCGAGCCACATCAAGAAGAGACTTCCTGCGGTGAGCCCGAAGATTCCAGAGATATAGAAGATCACGAGACCGCCGCCGATTTGGAACTGCGGCTGCACCAAGTTCTGCGTGCGAAGGAACCCGAGCCACATCAAACCCTGCAGGAGGCAGAGCCCAACGGTCGCGTACCTCGTCCACTCCATGATCTTGGTCTGTCCCGACATCCCCTCTTTCTTCAGGTCTTGCAGCGCTGGAACAACGGCCTGCAACAACTGGAAGATGATGCTCGCCGTGATGTACGGCATGATGCCGAGTCCGAAGATGGTGGACTGCTGCAGCGATCCGCCAGAGAAGATCGATGCATACTCGAGCAAACGACCGAACCCAGTTTGATCCGTGGACGCACGCTCTGCTGCCCGCGCCAGTTCGGTTTGATCGACTCCAAGCAGTGGAATCCAAAAACCGATTCGATAAATGACCAGCACGCCGAGTGTGAAGAACACCTTGTTGCGTAGGTCGCGAATCCGAAAGATGTTTGCAAACGCTTGCAGCATTGGATCGTTCGTGCGGTTCAGTTCTTATCGTTCGATGGCGCGTCGTTCGATGGCTTCGAATCGGACTTTGCGTCCGCCTTCGCCTTTGGAGCGCGCTTCGCGGCATTTGCCTTCTTCGTCGCTTCGGCTTCGGCCTCCGCAATCGCCTCTTCGGCAGCTTTTGCCGCCTTCGGAGTGAGAATGATGCTGCCGCCTGCGGCTTCAATCTTCGCCTTTGCCTGAGCTGAGAAGCGATCAGCGGTCACGCTCAGCTTCACTGCAATCTCGCCCGTGGCCAGCACCTTCAGCGGCAGTTTGCTGTCACGGATGAGTCCCACGCGAACAAGTGAGTCGACATCAACATGCGTACCCGCTGCAAAGTGCTTGGCAAGATCGGACACATTGACGATGTGGTAATCCACGCGAAAGTCTGCGTTCGAGAATCCACGCTTTGGAAAGCGCCTCAAGAGTGGCGTCGAGCCTCCTTGATAGCCGGGCCGGCTTGTCCACCCTGCGCGACTCTTCGCACCATTGTGGCCGCGACCGCTCGTGCCGCCCTTGCCACTGCCTTCGCCGCGTCCAACGCGCATACGCAACTTGTGCTTTCCGACTTTGGCTGTGACATCGTGAATCATCATGGCTAGTTACTCCTGATCAAGAAACTGAAATCAAACTGAAACTCTGTGGTCAGAACTCTCAACTCGAAACGGGCTGGCTCGCGCCATCAGCGGATCCAGCGGGCGAATCGCCAGCTGGCGCAGCACCCGGTGCTGTCGCAGGCGCGGATGGTGTGAATGGACGGGCTCCTTCATCAGATCGTGAGCGACCGCCGCCACTGAATCCACGGCCCCCACCAGAGCGGCCACCACCGCCACCACGCCGGCGTTCATCGCCGACGGTGTTGACTGGTGCTGCCGCTCGCTCGCCCGAGCGCTGCGATGGCATTGCCGCGATTCCGCGTGCGATCGAGTCTTCGACTGTGGTGGTTCCGAGGGTGACTCCGCGCAATTGTTCAACGCGCTCGCGTGTGCGAAGCGACTCGAGCGCAGCGAATGTCGCCTTGACGAGGTTCTTGGCATTGGTCGATCCAAATGCCTTGGTCAGACAATCCTGCACACCAAGCATGTCAAGCACTGCGCGCACCGAAGCACCTGCGATGACGCCAGTTCCTGGACTCGCCGGAACCAAACGCACCGATGAGGCGCCGAAGCGACCTTCAACCGAATGCGGAAGTGTGCGACCCTGCAGCGGATACGCGCGCAACTTGCGCTTGCCTTCGCGCGTTGCCTTCTCAACACTCGTGGGAACCTGATTGCTCTTGGCGTAGCCGACTGCAACCTTGCCATGTCGATCACCCACAACAACGAGTGCGCCGAAACTGAATCGGCGGCCACCTGCCACCGTCGACGAGGTGCGAAACACCTTGACTGTTGTTGCATCGACGCCGCTGTCATCACCAAAGTTATCGTTCATATTTGTAGCCTCAAGCATTCACTCGCTGGCGCGAGTAGGTCCTGTCAAAAGTGGTTCAGAATTTCAATCCTGCTTCGCGCGCTGCATCTGCGAGCGCCTTGATTCGTCCGTGATATCGATAGCCGCCCCGGTCGAAGACGACTTGGCCGACTCCTGCCTTGATTGCGCGCTCTGCGACGGCGCGTCCGACAACAGATGCCGCATCGGCATTCCCGCCAACTTTGCCGCTCAGATCGACGTCGAGCGAAGAGGCCGCAGCGAGCGTGCGACCTGCGAGATCGTCAATGATCTGAACATAGATGTGGCGTGGCGAACGAAAGACCGCCAACCGAGGGCGCGATGGAGTCCCGCGAAGCGTCTTTCGCAACCCGTTTCGTCGGCGTGTGCGACGAGTTCGTTTCTGAGTGCAAATATCCATGGTGAAAATTCCTTTCGCGCGCCTTAGGCGCCGAACGCCTTGCCCTTCTTGCGCTGAATGACTTCCGTTGCGTACTTGATGCCCTTGCCGTTATAGGGTTCGGGCTTGCGCTGGCTTCGGATCAGGCTTGCGAAGGCACCGACCTTCTGCGAATCGACTCCAGTCAGCGTGATAAGCGTGTTGTTCTCAATCGTGCACACGACTCCCTCGGGCACGAGCAAATCGATTGGATTGCAGAACCCAACGGTGAGGATCAACTTCTTGCCCTGCAGCTTTGCTGTCCAACCAACCCCGATGACTTCGAGCTTCATCGAGTATCCCTCGACGACGCCCTTCACCATCTTGTTCAAGACAGCGCGCGTCGTCCCCCAATATGCTCGGCGATTCCCTTCGTCGATGCGCTTCATGTCATCGAGGGTGCACGAAATCGACTTCGAGTCCGCGAGGAACGCCACGACGATCTCTGGTCGGTAGGTAAACGTGTTCTTGCCCTTGGGACCTTGCAGGTCAACTGTGCGCGTGGCGGCGTTGACAGCAACCTTCACGGTTGCTGGCACGGCGATGAGTTGTTTTCCGATTCGGCTCATGTGATTCTTCCTTCTCGTATCGTTCAAGAGACGGCGCAAACGACTTCACCGCCAACACGCATCTCGCGTGCCTTGCGGTCACTCATGACACCCTGACTCGTTGAGACCACTGTGATCCCGAGTCCTTCAAGTAGCCGCGGCAACTTCTCGGCGCCGCAGTAAACGCGACATCCCGAGTGCGACACACGATCGATACGGTTGATCAGCGTTTCGCCGCGTGGCCCATACTTCAACTGCACGCGCAGGAGTCCCTGACGGCCATCGGGAATGACTTCGAACCCTGTGATAAAGCCTTCGTCTCGCAACACCTCGAGCACGCCACGATTCAGGCGGTTGTTGAGGCAGGTGACGCTCTTGCGGCGGATCGACACCGCATTGCGGATGCGGGTCAACATATCGGCAGTGAGATCTTGGAGTGACATGTTTGTTCCTTCAGATTGGAGTTACCACGATGCCTTGCGCATGCCTGGGATCATTCCCAGCAATGCCAACTCGCGCAACATGTGTCGGCTGATCCGGAACTTCCGGAAGTACGCCCGAGCGTGGCCAGTGATCTCGCAACGATTGCGCTTGCGCGTCGAGAACTTCGGCGTGGTCTTCATCTTTGCGAATACGCGTTTGCTTGCCATAGTGCTTCCTGTTGTTCCTTCTGTGCGTCTCGGTGCTCTTCTTAAACGGCGACCGCTGTTTTCTTGGTTGATTCTTCGGGCTTGACGAATGGCATCCCCAGTTCGGCGAGCACAAGTCGGCTCTTCTTGGCATCGCTTCCAGAGAAAACGATGTTGATGTTCATGCCGTGGGAGTGATTCACTGCAGCCATGTTGATTTCGGGCCACACAGCCTGTTCTGAGAGGCCCACGCTGAAGTTCCCCTGACGATCGAAGGTCTTGTCGGAAACACCTCGAAAGTCCTTGATGCGGGGCATGGCGAGGTTGATGAGACGATCGAGAAAGTTCCACATCCGTTCTCGCCGCAGCGTGACCATGAATGCGCTGGGAGCACCCTCGCGAACCTTGAAATTCGAGACGGCCTTCTTCGCAAGAATCATGATCGGCTTCTGCCCAGAAATCGTTGCGAGCGTCGAGATAACTGCGTCGCGATACTCAGGCTTCAACTTCTGATTTTCGAGATGGCGGCCAACACCCACATTAATCACGACCTTTTCAATCGTCGGAAGCTGATGCGCGTTCTTCAAACCGAACTCGGCTTGCACGCGCGCGCCGACCTCTTCTCGAAAGACCCGGCGCAACCGCGGTTCGGGAAGCGATGTTGGGATTGTTTTCTTTGGCGTACTTGACATGGAAACTCCTTTAGGCCTTCTTTGCTGGGCCGCGCAACACGTGCAGTTCACTGCCATTGCGGACAGCAACGCGCACCTTTGATCCGTCTGGCTTCGACACGAAACGCACGCGACTTGGCTTGCCA
Source organism: Planctomycetia bacterium (assembly GCA_005799205.1). Lineage (GTDB taxonomy): Bacteria > Planctomycetota > Phycisphaerae > Phycisphaerales > SM1A02 > F1-60-MAGs104. The sequence continues at coordinate 24,092 of SYHM01000006.1, forward strand.
TCGACGAGCGGGCTGACATTCGAGATGTGAATCGAATGTTCCTTCTCGATGACCGAGCCCTTGGGCTGCTGCTGAGTCGCCTTCATGTTGCGCTTTCGCACATTCACACCCTTGACGATCACCCGATGCGCCTTGAGGTCGACCGAGAGAATCTCGCCCGACTTGCCGCGGTTGTTTCCAGCGGTCACAACGACGACATCACCTTTTTTGACATGGAGCGGCATGGGATTAGACGACCTCTGGTGCAAGGGACACGATCTTCATGTAATTCTTCTCCCGAAGTTCGCGCGCGACTGCACCGAAGATGCGCGTGCCCTTGGGATTACCATCTTCATCGATCAGAACGCATGCGTTTGAATCGAATCGGACATACGAACCGTCATCGCGGCGAACTGGATACTTCACGCGCACAATCACTGCGAGTGCCTTGTCGCCAGACTTCACATCGCCATTTGGAATCGCGGCCTTGATCGCAACGCGAACGCGGTCGCCGACGGACATCGACAGACGGGTGAAGCGGCCGCGCGCGGTACTCGCGCCCAAGACTCCGATCACCATTGCTTCGCGGGCGCCGCTGTTGTCGGCGACTTCCATTCTGCTTTCTTTTTGAATCATGTTGGATGTTCTCCGTAAATTCGTGTGGATTCGACTGCTGCTGGCTCAGTCCTTCGACTTGAGAGTCTCGCCGTAAACGACTTCAGCTTTGATCGGTGCGCGCTCAACGATGCGTACGAGCGCCCAGCGCTTGGTGCGAGAGACGGGACGGCACTCTGCGATTTCGACGCGGTCGCCCATCTTTGAGTCATTGGTTTCATCATGCACATGAAGCACTGTTCGCTGACGGACATACTTGCCGTAGCGAGGATGACGTGCCGAATACGAAATGACGACGCGGCGCGTGCGATCTTGGCCGTCACGATCAACCATGCCGACCAAGCGCGGACTCTTGTCTGGAATGACAACTGGAGACTTACGACTCATGACTTCACCTTCTTTGAAGAGGACTTCGGTGCGGCTTTGGGCGCTGACTTGCGCTCAGCCCGCGTCGCTGCTTTTCGTGTCACTGGATTCTTCGCAACCCGACGCGATGAGGCCTCGGTCAGAAGTCGCGCGAGATCAGTGCGCAACTTGCCAAACTGCGACGAGTCTTTGACCTTTTCAGTCACGACTTGCGAGCGCAGATTGAAGATGGCTCGGCGAACGCGACCGCTCTCGAGACCGAGCTCTTCGTCGTTCAGTTTCTTGATTTCTTTCATGTCCATGATTCGGTTCCTTGTCGTTGCGTAGTTCTTGTGCGTTCTCGATCAGACTGCCAGCCGTCGGGCGACCATGCGGCACCGCACGGGCATCTTGTAGGCAACACGTGCGAGCGCCTGCTTTGCGAGATCTTCTGAAACCCCTTCGACTTCGAAGAGGACGGTGCCTGGCTTCACGCGTGCGGCCCAGTACTCAACTTCAGCCTTTCCGGTTCCCATTCGGGTTTCGAGTGGCTTCTTCGAGATTGGCTTCTCTGGGAAGACTCGGATGTAAAGCTTGCCTTGTCGACGAAGGAAGTGCTGCGCCGCGATACGACCAGCTTCGATCTGTCGCCCGCTCAACCACACGGTTTCGAGAGACTGCAATCCGTAGTCTCCGAATGCGACATAGTTGCCGCGCGTTGCGCAGCCCTTCATCTTGCCACGCTGTTGCTTGCGGTACTTGACTCGTGATGGAAGTAGCTTCATGACTTATCTCGTGTAGTTCGTGAGTTCTGATCAGCGACGACCACGTGCGCGAGCCTGACCGCCCGCCGCCGTCGATTGATATTCGGGTTGCGACTCTGCAGCGGAGTACATACCGCGGTAGACCCAGACCTTGACACCCAATGCGCCATAGGTCGTGAATGAGTGCGCCAACGCGTAATCAACATGTGCTTGCAGCGTCGAGCGTGGAATCGATCCCAACCTCATGTCGAGTGTGCGGCTCATTTCGGCTCCACCGAGACGGCCCGCGAGAAGGATTCTGATTCCCTTTGCGCCATTCTGCATCGCGCTCTCGCAGCGCATCTTGATGAGGCGGCGGAAGTTCGCGCGCTTCTTGAGTTGTTCTGCCATCGTCTCTGCGATGAGCCGGGCATCAATTTCAGGGTTGCGCACCTCAACCACATTCAGCGCGACCTTTCGGTTCGTGAGCGCCTGCAGTTCATTGATCAGTTGCTCCTTACCGCTCCCCTTGAGTCCCAAGACTTGTCCAGGACGTGCCGTCTTGATGATGACCGTCAACTCTTCGCGCGTGCGCTCGATCAGGACATCGCTCACGGCCGCGAATGGCGGAGTGCGATTCAGTCGCTTGTCGATGAACTTGCGAATCTTGTAGTCCTCAACGAGCAATTCACCAAAGAGCGCCTTCGGGGCGAACCAGCGGCTCTTGTGCGCTTCGGTGATGCCGACTCGAAACCCAAATGGATGTGTCTTTTGACCCATAGTGAAAACCTCAGGATTTGCGCTCAGCGACCGTCACAGAAATGTGACTCGTTCGCTTCTTGATTGGATGAGAGCGCCCACGGTCTTTCGGCTGAAAGCGCTTGATGATTGGACCTTCGTCGACCTTTGTTTCTTTGATGAAGAGCGACCCAATGTCGGCGTCCTTCTCTTCAGCGTTGGCGATCGCACTCTTGAGCACGACCTTCACGAACATCGCGCCACGCCGTGGGCTGAAGTCGAGTCGTGACATCGCGCTCGCGACATCGAGCCCGCGAATCATGTCGATGACCAGACGAACCTTGCGAGGCGCGATGCGGCAGTGTTGGTGGGATGCTGTGTATGTCATAGTGTGGTCCTTGCGGTTCAATCACTCAGGGCTCAACTCGCCGCCTTCTCGCCTCCTGCGATGCCTTCCTTCTTGTTCGTGTGGCCCTTGAAGGATCGTGTCAACGAAAACTCGCCGAGCTTGTGTCCAACCATGTCTTCGGTGACGAAGACATCGATGAATGCGCGGCCATTGTGAACCTGAAAGGTGGTGCCCACGAATTCCGGCACGATCGTGCAGGCGCGGCGCCAAGTCTTGATGGGAAGTCGACGGCCAGCAGTCTGTGCAGCTTCCACCTTGCGGAAGAGCTTCTCGTCGACTGCTGGACCTTTCTTTTGTGATCGTGACATTGTGATGATCTCCTATGTGCTTCGTGCGATCAGACCTTGAGTTGCCCGTACCGACGGCTGAATCGCCGACGAAGAATGCGCTCATCACTCGCCTTGCCGCGCGTGCGAGTGCGTCCACCCTTGGCTGGAGTATTGCTGGCGTTCGATGGAATCTGTCCACCCTTCGAGCGACCTTCACCACCACCGTGGGGATGCTGATGGTGGCTCATCGCCATTCCTCGCGTGCGAGGACGACGGCCAAGCCACCGAGCGCGGCCTGCTTTGCCGAGCTTCACGAGCGCGTGATCGGCGTTCCCGAC
>SYHM01000051.1 GCA_005799205.1 Planctomycetia bacterium
GGCACGATGCGTGTCTGGTACTCGGTTGGAACAGTCGCAAGAAACTTACTGAAAACCGCGATGTTGTCCACGATCTGGTCGGCCTTGGTCGCGTTGTATGGGCCTAGGAGGGACGCGAGTACTCCGCTGCTCGGCGACGCTTCGATGAGCGATCCCGCTGGCAGTTGTTCACCCGCAGTTCCAAGAGCGATGAAGTTGATCGCCGCAGTCGATCCGAGCAGGGGGAGCATCTTGATCGCAACGGCATCCGAATGAAGTCGCACTTCGGGATCGACCTCAATGTGTGCATGGAGCGCCACCAGTTGACCCTCAGCGCCCATGACCGGTTCAACCGAAGTCACACTTCCCCGCGAGAGCCCACCAACGCGCACATCTGCCCCCTTGTTGAGACCGAAGACGCCATCGGAGACGGTGAATCCAATGATGTAGGGCACTCGGTCGCTGAAGAAATCAAGCTTCGCAAGCGTGACCCCAACCAGCGCGAAGGCCAATAGGCCGCTCAGCAGAAAGAACCCCGTCTTGATTCCAGTTCCGTTCATCTCGGGAAGGCTACCGCGAACAACCCGACTGAACAGCGCGTGCGATCAACCTCCTACGAGCTCGTCGTTGGTCGGAAACCGCTTGAGAGCAGCGAGCAGCTGTTCGATTTGCACATGCGGTGGCATCGCCAACAGGCGTCGCCTGAGCGCCGTGATTGTCTTCAGCTCTTTCTCAGAGAGCATGAGGTGTTCTTTGCGTGTGCCACTGGCAGCAAGGTTGATTGAAGGAAAGATTCGCTTCTCGGAGATCGAGCGATCGAGAATCAATTCCATATTGCCGGTGCCCTTGAACTCTTCAAAGATGATCTGGTCGGCGCGACTTCCAGTGTCGACGAGACAACTTGCGATGATGGTGAGTGATCCGCCCTCTTCGGCCTTTCGCGCAGCACCAAAGAGTTGCTTGGGAATCTCGAGCGCGCGCGAGTCGAGTCCTCCCGACATCGTGCGCCCACCTGAACCGTACTTCCTTGAGTTGTTAAAGGCCCGACCGAGTCGTGTGATGGAATCCAGCAACACCACGACGTTGCGCCCAGCTTCGACCATTCGGCGCGCGCGCTCGATGGCAAGGATGCCTAGCGCTGTGTGTCTCTCGACATCCTGATCATTACTCGACGCCAACACCTGCGCTGGAACATTTCGCTTGAAGTCAGTGACTTCTTCAGGTCGCTCATCGATGAGCAGCGCGACGAGTTCGACGTCTGGATGATTCTTCTTGATTCCGTAGGCCAGATTCTGCAGCAGAATCGTCTTTCCAGCCTTTGGAGGAGCCACAATCAGACCACGGGTTCCGAAGCCGATTGGGCAAAAAAGGTCGATGAGTCGGCACGCAGGAGGGCAGCCGGGGTACTCAAGGGTGATTCGCGGAGATGGATCGAGCGCAGTGAGTTCCGCAAAGGGCTTTCGTGCTGCAAACACCTCGGGCGGCAATCCCTCGACCTCGAGGATCTTCTCGACCATCGTTCGCACACGTCGGCCGCGGCGCGTTCGAATCTCGACTTGAGCGACCTCAGCGACCAGGCTGGTGAAAGGCCGCAGCGAGTAACTCGCCGCAAGTGCCGATGGCACAGCGGGATCGTCTGCATGTTCGACCAAGCCATTGTTGAACTGTCTGATGCGACCCTCAGAGCCAGAGGCTCCTTCAAGGATCCCGCGCACGGTACTCATGTGTAAATCGGGGGGAGACAACACTGTCTGTCACGCCGATCAGTCGAGTAGAGCAGTTTCACGCGGCACTGTCAAGCGAGCTCAGTCTGTCGCGAGTGCGCTCGAGACCTCGGCAGCGAGCGCCGCGTTCGCGAAGAGGAGTGCAAGATTCGCTTCGAGGACAGGCGAGGGGACTTGGTCGCCTCGATGTGACTGGGCGAGATGCGCGAGTAAGAACGGCGTCGTCGCTGCGCCTCGGATTCCCTGCGCGTTCGCGGCAGCGAGCGCTGACTCAAGCGCGGCTTCGATCTCGTGTGCCGGAAGAGCGAATTGGCTTGGACAGGACTGCATCAGAAGCATTCCACAAGCAGGAGCGATCGACCAATGCGCCCGCGCGACCTTGGCTGCTTGTGTAGGCGAATCGACCGCATCATGTAGGAGCAGGTTTGGATCTGGCGCAACCGTGAAGCGCGGGAGCGCGCGGCCTTGGTATCCAAGCGTCGGTACTCCAAGTGTTTCAAGTGCTTCAAGCGTTGCGGGAAGGTCGAGCAAGACCTTCGCTCCCGCACACACCACGAGTACTCGGTGGCGCGCGATTGCCTCAAGGTCGGCTGATACATCGAGCGTCGAGTGCCATCCTCGATGCACTCCGCCGATGCCACCCGTTGCAAAGAGCGAGATTCCCGCTGCGGCCGCGAGAGCTGCGGTTGATGCGACGGTGGTGCCCCCCGTGCGTCCGAGTGCGATCGCAGCGCCGAGGTCGCGCATCGACAGCTTTGCAGGATCGCGGTACGCCGTGATGCGCTCGAGTTGGTTGTGTGAGAGTCCAACGTGCACCCGCCCATCGATCAGTGCAATCGTCGCGGGGACAGCACCTGCACCGCGTACGGCCTTCTCAGCGCTCAGCGCTGCCGCAAGGTTTGCGGGGAGTGTGTGGTTCCAGGCAGGGTAGGCGTGCATGAACGCCTCACTCAGCTCGCACGCAACTCGTGGGAGTCCGTGGGTGAGCACGGTTGATTCAAGTGCGACAACCGGGCGGCGATCACGCAGCGCATCGGCAACCTCTTCGCTCAGATTGAGTGCACCGTCAGCAGTCGGCGAACGAGCCACGTTAAAAACTCGCTCAGCGTCGTCGTCGCGTCGTCAAGCGTCCACCAAATCGATTCGGTGGAGCCTGTGTGGGAACGAGCCCGCCAGGGAAACGCGTCGCGTCGGTTGAATCAGGCTTTGTGGCAAGTGGATCGCGCGACTTTGATTCCATTGATGCTTGTTTGCGAACCTGCTCAAGTTCGCGGCGCGCATGCACGTCGGATGGCACTGGCCCAGGAGTGAAGTCGTCGTAGGTCGCAACTGGAATCTCAATATTGGCGAGACTCTCAATGGCTGTGAGCAGATCTCCTTGATCTGGGCAGACGAAGGTCCATGCCACTCCCTTGCGCCCTGCTCGAGCGGTCCGGCCGATGCGGTGTACGTAGACCTCGGGATCCTCTGGAAGGTCATAATTGACGACATGGCTGATGTCATCAACATCGAGTCCGCGCGAGGCGAGGTCGCTTGCAACGAGGACCGAAAGTGTTCCCTCGCGCAGTCTCGTCATGACCTTATCGCGCTTTGTCTGATAGAGGTCGCCATGCATCTGATGCGCGTCGATTCCGTTTTTGCTCAGAAACTCGGTGACCTCGTCGACCGTGCGCTTCATCCTGCAGAAGACGAGGGTGAGCTCGGGATCTTCCTTGCGCAAGAGATGCAAGAGCAGCCGCCGCTTGTCCCAGTGCTCAACGGCAAAGTAGGTCTGCCGCACCTGTGAGACGGTCAGGCTCTTGGCAGTCGTGACGATCTTCTGAGGTGAGTTGAGGTACTGCCGCGCGAGTTTTTCGATCTCTGGAGAGATCGTCGCCGAGACGAAGACTGTCTGAGGATGATGCTTCATCGATCCAAGGATTTTTCGGATGTCCTCACGGAATCCAATGTCGAGCATGCGATCGACCTCATCGAGCACCGCAAACCGGACATTCGAATACGAGAGTTCTCCGCGCTGGTGTAAGTCCATCACGCGGCCGGGAGTGCCGACCACAATCGCTGGATTCCTGCGCAATTTCTGAAGCTGGGTCGAGATCGGTTGGCCGCCGTAGATCGGTACGACGTGGTGCCCTGTGTGGCGCGCGAAGTCGTGCAGTTCTTTCGCGACCTGAATCGCCAGTTCACGGGTTGGCACGAGGATCAAGACCCCCAGAGGTGAGTCGGCCCCAATGACCTGCAACGCGGGAAGTCCAAACGCGGCGGTCTTGCCGGTCCCAGTCTTGGCCTGTCCGAGGCAATCTTGCCCTGAGATGACGATCGGTATCAACTCAGCCTGAATCTGCGTGGGATGAACAAATCCGCGGTCCCCCAGTGCACGAAGGATCGGTTCTGAGAGCCCCAGAGAGGCGAACGTCCGATCCGCAGCGAAGATGTCCTGGGATCGTCCGGCCATGTTGCCGGGAGAAGTGTCATTGGTTGTCACGAACCTTGATGGTAGCGAGACTCGTGTGCCGATACAACAACGGGCGATGCAAGGATGCGGAGCACAAGTGTTGTCAACATCGATCTGAGCGCGCTCGACCGAAATGTCCGCGCAATTCGCGACCTCATTTCACCCCAGTGTGAACTCTGTGCGGTTGTGAAGGCCGACGCCTACGGCCTCGGTGCTCCGAGAATTGCTCGCCAACTCGCTGAAAGTGGCGTTTCGATGCTCGCGGTCTACAACCTCGCTCAGGCTGAAGCGATTGCTGCGGCCGGGGTCAATACTCCACAACTCGTGCTCATGCCCGTACGCGAGATCGAGCCCGGCGGAGCGATCCACCGACTGCTGCTCGCTGGACGACTTCACCTCGTTGTGCACTCAACATCGCACGCACTCGATCTGGCATCCATCGCTGATCAGCTTGGAGGAGGTGCGATCCCAGTGCACCTCGAAGTTGACACTGGGATGTCGCGTGGAGGGAGCGTCACGAGCGAGGCTGCGCGCGTTCTCGCCGGTATCGCCGACGATCGACGACTGAGACTCGCTGGCGTCTTCACCCACTTCTCGGCGAGTCGCGAGAGTGATGAGTGCACCCATGCACAGATGGATGTGTTCGAACGCTTTCTCGAGGCCAACGCCAGCAGCATTCCAAGCGAAGTGCTCGTTCACGCCGCAAACTCACACGCGCTGTTTCGTCATCCACGCTTCCACCGCCAGATGGTTCGTGCCGGACTTGCGTGGACGGGGCTCGCGGACGCTTCGGATGTCTCAAGCACGCAGCACACTTCGCTCGAGTCGATTGTCTCATGGGAGTCATCGATCGTTCATGTGAAAGAGGTTCCATGCGGCGCCACAGTTGGGTATGGCTCGCTCTTTCGAACCTCGCGTCCGACTCGCCTGGGAGTTGTTCCAGTCGGGTACTTCGATGGGTATCCCATGACGGCGAAGGGAGACGAGCGGTGGATCCGAGTCATCGCAGAGACCCCGAGCGGAGCGCGTCGATATGACGCTCCCGTTGTGGGTGCTGTCAACATGGATCAGATCGTTGTTGACCTTTCCGATGTTCCTTCGTCGCTCGCGTACGGCGATGGATTTATTGGGATGACCGCAGAGCTGTACGGACGAGAGCGAACCGCTCGCAATGCACTGACTCGAATCGCGCACGACTGCAGCACCCATCCTTACGAACTGCTCTGCCGAATCAATCCGCGGATGGCACGCAGCTATTCGACCGATGCATCGACCGCGAAGCCTGTCACGACTCTGCGACCTGATGTTTCGACCGTTGGCGCGATGACGGGCTGAGCGAGCCGCGCGAGCGATGCCACGGGCGCGCACCTTTGTGATTGAAGAGATGGGGAGTTTGGGGGCACAGCTTTCGTTTGTTCCCGCTGAAAGCGCTCGCCGACAATTCGAGTGTCTGCGGAAGGTCTTGAGCGAGGTTCGCCCTGACGGCCTCTATCGCGTGCACGACATCGAGTATCGAATCACCCAGTTTCGCCGCGAGCAGCGGTCGAAGCAGGCAGACGTGCAGGCCGTCGGTTCGTCGCTCGTGCGCGACTTGCACGAACTCGCGCTTCGCTTGACAGCGCGTGCTCCGCTGAGCCCAGCCGAAGCATGGACCCTTCGTCAACTCGCAGCGCACTGGCGTGTGAGCACGCGATCGCTGCACCGCTGGCGTGCGCGCGGATTGCTGTGCGCATGGGTGCTTCAGAGTGCCCCGCGTGCAGGGGCTCATGCTCGTGTGTTGGGAGTTCTTCGCGACGACGCGCTCGCGTTCGCGACAGCACATCGAGCACTCCTCGCGCGCGCATCCACCTTCTCTGTGATGGATGCCAACACGCGGCAGAGAATTCTCGCAGAGGCTGGTGCACTCGCTCGCGCTGGCGAGCGGCGCATCTCGCGTGCAGCGGCCGCCATCGCATCGCGTGTCGGTCGTTCGAGCGAGAGCGTGCGTGGACTTCTTCATGCACATCCATCGGCGAGCAGCGGACTTCTCGTCGGCCGCCGCAAAGAGCGATCAGGCGCTCAGGCAGTCGCCCTTCGATGGTTCATGCGTGGTGAGGGCGCATCGCGCATCGCCCGTCGACTCGGGTGTTCGCGCGCAGCTGCTGATCGCCTCATTCAGCGGGCGCGCTGTGAATCCCTCACGGATGCGAGCCACCTTCTCATGCCCGCCAGCGCAGTCATTCCAAGCACATTCGCGCGCGCCGATGCCAGCGAGGTGTTGCTTGCGCCTGACGGCGTCTGGTCGAATCTGCTGAGCGCGGCGCCGCTGGTCCCCACGCATCACTGGCTTCAGTTGAAGCCGGCTGCGATGCCACCAGTTGCGCGTGTGGCGAGAGAGTGTCAGCGCATGATGGCCGTTCGATATCTCATGTGGAGCGCTCAACATGAGATCGGGCGACTGACGAAGCCCCGCCCAACCGAGCGGGCACTCGATCAGATCGAAACCAAGCTGCGTTTCGCACGCCTCATTCTTCGCGCGCTGATGGCAGACTTAATGCCGACGGTTGTCAATCGACTCACGGTATGGAGTGGTGTCGATCCGACGCGGTGGGGTTCGCGAGATGTATCGCGTGTGTTGCAACTGGCTGCACAAACGCTGCGGGATGTGCTCTTCGACGCTGATCCGCTGCAACTCGCCTCTCAGCGGGTGAAACTCCCCAGAGCGTTCGCGCTCGCACTCGATCGCCGCCTCATTTCGGCGCAAAGACCGAGCTCGCCAGCGACGAGGCAGGGGGATACTCGCGTGGCGATGCGTGAGCCACTTGATCTGCTCTGCCCTTGGCAGCGACATGCCGACGCGCTCGCGCGACGGGTTGCACGACTTGAACGTGGTTCTGTTGAGGAGAGTCTCTGGCACATGCGTCTCGGTTGGGATGGCAATCCCCCCCAATCCCTTGCGAATATGGCGCGAGCACTGCGCAAACCGGTTGGGGTCGTTGCCCGGCAACTGGGTCGAGCGATAGCGCCAGCCGATGGCGGGGAATAGCCAGAACTGAGAAGTCGTTCGATTAGCGCTTCGAGAACTGGAACCGTCGGCGTGCGCCAGACTGTCCGTACTTCTTGCGTTCGACTTTTCGCGAGTCGCGCGTCAAGAACCCACTCGCTCGAAGCACTGGCTCAAGGTTGAGGTCGTACGCGAAGATGGCTCGGGCGACTCCCATGAGGACTGCGCCAGCCTGCCCAGTGACTCCGCCGCCAGCAACGGTGGCTTTCACATCGATTTTGTCGCGAAGCGAGCACTTGTCAATGACTGCGAGCAACATCTTGCGATCACGATCTTCGACAAAAAACTCCTCAAATGGCGTCTCATTGATGGCAAACTTGCCTGACCCTGGACGCACGCGCACACGTGCCGTGGCGGTCTTTCGGCGGCCCGTTCCCCAGTACCAACCCTTGGGGTCTGCGGTGTGTTGAATCGACGCCTTGGTCGTTCCGACCGTGGTGCCGATCGTTGTTGTTGCCGTGGTCGTCGTGCCGAGAGTCAGGGTGGGCATGCTGTTCATTGATTAGGCCTTCGTCTTCATGGTGCTTGGCTGCTGTGCCTGATGATCGTGCTGCGCACCAGCGAAGACGCGCAAATTGCGGGTGATTCGACGGCCGAGGCGACCGCGGGGAAGCATTCGAATGATCGCTTCGGTGACCATCGTGGTTGGGTCATCGCGCAACAGCGTGTCGTAGTTTCGCACGCGCAGTCCGCCTGGATATCCGCTCCA
>SYHM01000052.1 GCA_005799205.1 Planctomycetia bacterium
AACTCTGCGCTGAGTCGATCGTGGCCCCCGCTGGCGATGTGCGACCAAAAAGTTGGCTGACATTCGGAAACGCATAGAACGCACCCGTCGGCTGCACCGAATGGACCCCAGGAATCGCTTGCAGCAGTTCATGCATCAGGACTGCGCGAGACGAGTATGCACTGCGCATCTCTTCGATGGCGGCTCCTGACGCAGGAGCCAGCGCTTCCACGATTGCCGGCAGAAAGAAACTCGCGATCGAATTGGTCATCTGCCCTTGCAACTTGATGACTTCCTTGGCGAATCGCCCACTATCGCCGGGAGCACAGAGGTATCCGATGCGCCATCCCGTCATCGCAAAGGCCTTGCTCATGCCATTGATTGTGATCGTGCGATCTGCGACGCGCGAATCGCTGCCAGGAGACCAGTGCGAAAGGCCAGCCCAATGCTCTGGAAAGACCAACTTCTCATAAATCTCATCTGAGAGGATCGCAATCTCTGGATGATCAGCGATGACATCGACGATGGCTCGCAGTTCATCGGCTGGGTAGACGATTCCGCAGGGATTACTCGGAGAATTCAACAGGATTGCAACGGTGCGAGGGGTGATCGCCCCGCGGACTTGAGCTGCCGTCACGCGAAACCCATGGTCGATCGATCCTGCAACCTCGACACACACGCCTCCAGCAAGTTCGATGAGTGGGCGGTAACTCACCCAAGCCGGCGTTGGAAGGATCACTTCGTTTCCCTTGCCAGGTTCAATCATCGTCTGCAGCGCCATGTACACCGCGTGCTTCGCCCCCGCGGTCACTGTGACATCTTCTGCACGGCACACGATGCTGTTTTCGGATCGCAACTTCTGCGCGATCGCTTCGCGCGCCTGCGGCGTGCCTGCAGTTGGGGCGTACTTGGTCACTCCAGCCTCGAGTGCAGCGATCGCAGCACGCTTGATGTTTGGCGGAGTGTCGAAGTCTGGTTCACCCATCGAGAAACTGACGACATCGACTCCCTTCGCCCGCAACGCTGCAGCGCGCGCTCCCACGGCGAGGGTGGCGGATTCTTTCATTTCGGCTACGCGGCGGCTGATTTGCATGGAGTCCCAAGAGTAACCGAGCCAACTGGGCGCACAGGGATGAACTACAGTCTCTGACTTCTCATGAGTCCCGACTCAATCAAGCGAATTGGAATCCTCACCGGCGGCGGAGACTGCCCAGGCCTGAATGCGGTGATTCGCGCCGTTGCAAAGACGGCAATGCTGCAGTTTCGCATGGAAGTCTTTGGCATCGAGGATGGATTTCAAGGGCTCATCGACAATCGGGTTCGACGCCTGAGTTTTCGCGATGTCTCTGGAATTCTGACCCGCGGTGGGACGATTCTCGGCAGCAACAACCGTTGCGATCCGAGGCGGTACTGCACTTCGACTGGCCCCGATGGAACTCCCGTCTTTACCGATGTCACACCGACATGCCTTGCGACAATTCGCGAGAACCAACTCGACGCGATCATTGTCATCGGCGGCGATGGCACGATGTGCTGCGCCGCGCCGCTCGTCGAAGCTGGCGTCAATGTCATTGGCATTCCCAAGACGATTGACAATGACCTTTTCGGAACCGAAATCACCTTCGGTTTTCTCACTGCGGTGGCAACGGCAACTGAGGCACTCGATCGATTGCATTCCACTGCAGACTCTCACCACCGGGTGATGGTCTGCGAAGTGATGGGTCGCAACGCAGGTTGGATTGCTCTCACCGCGGGAGTCGCGAGCGGCTCCGACATGATCTTGATCCCAGAGATCCCCTTCGATGACGAGGCGATCGGTCAGTTCATTCGCCAGCGTATGGAGAGCGGACCAGGATTTGCGATTGTCGTTGTCGCTGAGGGGGCGCGGTCACTCGGCGGCGCTCCAGTCGTCGCGCGAATCGATCCGACGAGTCCCGATCCAATTCGCCTCGGTGGAATCGGTCAGCGCGTGGCAGATTCGATTGGCGCGCGCACGAATGCGGAAGTACGCACAACGGTGCTCGGCCATGTCCTTCGCGGAGGAATGCCAATCGCGGCCGATCGCATTCTCGCCACGAACTTTGGGTACCACGCCATCTCGATCTTGATGGAAGGAGCCTCCGGACGGCTCGTGGTTCGTGAGGGAAATGTCTTCAGCGATGTTGACTTGCTGGCCTCCGCAGGACGGCAACGACTCGTCCCCACAAACCATGCGCTGATTACAGCTGCGCGCGCCGTCGGTACCTCGTTTGGTGACCGGCTCACACGAACCGAAGGGCGAGCTGGCAACTCGTCGGTGGTGTGAACCGCGCGATCGACGCTGCGCTAGGCTCTTCGCGTGCCTCAATGCGTGTTTCTCGATCGCGACAACACCATCATTACCAACGATGGTGATCTTGGTGACCCCGAGCGCGTCATCCTGATTGCAGGTGCAGCCTGGGGTATCCGTGCCCTTCGTGAGGCTGGGTACATGGTGGTGGTCGTCTCGAACCAAGGGGGAGTTGCGCGCGGCCACTATGACGAGAGCGATGTCGTGCGCGTGCATGCACGCATTGATGCACTGCTCGCTGAGGCCGCACAGTGGAAGGACCCTTCGCCGCTCATCTGCGAGTGGATGTTCTGCCCATTTCATCCAGAGGGAACGATCAGTGCCTATCGCCAGGAGCATCCCTGGAGAAAGCCAGCCCCGGGCATGCTGCTCGATGCGGCGAAGCGCCGTGCGATCGACCTCAGTGCGAGCTGGATGGTTGGTGATCAGGAGCGAGATATCGACGCAGGTCGCGCGGCTGGATGCAAGACGATCCGCCTTGCCCCACGATTACACGACCGCACGAACGTGCGAGCATCGAGCCAGGCAGACTTCATCGAGAGCGACCTCGTGCACGCGGCGCACCGCATCGTGCATGTCGATGGCCGAGATGGATCGCCGATGTGGGCGCAAACGCATGCTGCACGAATCAACGCAGAGGGCGACCGACTCGCCGAGGTGCGCACGCGCGATGCCGTGCGCGAGACCGCGCTCTCACTCTCCGCGCATTCCGGCGTTCGACTCGCCGACATCTCAGTCGACGAATCAGGTGTCGCGTTCGAGGTCATCGGTGATGAGATTGTCGCGCTCGGGTTCGCCGCCGAACTGCGCCGCGCAACAAATCTATGGGCGGCATCGCACGGGATCGCTCCACTGTGGGTCAGCGGATGAGACGCATCCTCGTCATCCTTCCCTCGTGGGTGGGCGATGTGTGCATGGCAACACCAGTCCTTCGCTACCTCGCTGCACAGCACCCGAACTGCGAACTTGTGCTGTTCGGGCGTCCAATGCTCGCCGAACTCGTGGCGGGGCTGCCGTGGGTGCACTCGTTCCTTCCTGGATCAATGCGCGGATCAGCCGCGATAAGCGAACTGCGGACAATTCGCCGCGCGCGGTGCGATGCGCTACTGGTGCTTCCGAATTCGTTTCGCAGCGCGCTCTTCGGTCGATTCACAGCGATCACCGAGCGCGTCGGTCGAGCCCGTGATGGTCGTTCGTTGCTGCTCACACGCGCGCTTGGCACCTCGACTCGGGTTCACAGTGCCGTTGATGACTACGCCGACCTCGCCCAGTGGTGGATCGGCGCTCCACTGACCGATCGACGGCTCGAACTCGCTGTGACTGACGAGGACAAGTCGAAGGCGCGAACGCTGCTTGGCGAGTCAGCAACTCACGAGCCCCTGAAAGAGGGCCCCCGCTCGCTGATTCTCCTCAATCCCGGAGCGAACCGACCCGACAAGCGGTGGTCTGCCGGGTCGTTCGCGCGGGCGGCTCTCGAGATTCAGGCAGTTCATCGCAGTGCGGGCATTGACAGCGCACACAGCGTCATTGCGGTTACAGGCAATCGATCGGAGTCATCGCTGTGCGCACAGATTGCCAAGGAATGCGGCGCGATCGATCTTTGCGCGCAAGGAATCTCACTTGGATCGCTGAAGGCCATTCTCACACGAACCATGCTGCTCATCACGAACGACACCGGACCTCGCGCAATGGCCGCTGCACTTGAAACGCCGACGGTTGCGCTCTTTGGACCGACGGACTGCAGATTTACTCCACTCGACTATCCACTCGAGCGCCGACTCGTCGCCGAGCCCTTCCTCACGGCGGATCGCATCGCGGACGATCACAAGCCGCTCTGCGCCATCGATCGAATCTCAGTCGGCGATGTCGTCGCGGCGGCGCGGTCGCTCGACGCTCGACTCGCTCCAAGCGCACCCTCGCCTGCAAGTAGAGTTTTGCCGTGACCGCACCACTCTGGATCATCATGATTGCGATCGGGTTCGCCTTCGGCAGCGTGCCATTTGGCCTGATTCTTGGTCGCGCACGAGGGGTGGACATTCGACAACACGGATCAAAGAACATCGGCGCTACCAACGTGGGGCGCGTGCTCGGTCGTCCACTCGGATTTCTTTGCTTCGCGCTCGACGCGCTCAAGGGAGCGCTTCCAGTGCTCTCGGTCTGGTTCTTTATTGTTCCGCTCCACCTCGACAACCCAAGCATGGTTGGCGTCTTGATGCCACTCGTCGGTATCGCTGCAATCCTCGGCCACGTCTACTCACCATGGGTTGGCTTTCGCGGCGGCAAGGGTGTGGCCACAAGTTTCGGAGCACTGCTCGCGATGTGGCCACTCATGACGTTCCCCGCGCTGGGTGCCCTCGTGGTGTGGATCGCTCTGGTAAAGCTCACCCGGCTCGTGTCGCTGGCATCGATCTGCGCCGCGCTTTCGCTGCCCTTCTTCTTGGCAATCCGGGCGTTTGGGTGGAACGATGGAAACTCGTATCCCATCATGAGCGTCCTACCACTCATGTTCGCTGTGACTGCGCTTGCGTTGCTCGTGGTGTTCAAGCACAGAGCCAACATCGCTCGGCTACGCGCGGGCACCGAGCCGCGCGTTGGCGGTGCGAAGCCCATCGCAGCGAGCAACTCATAAATCTGTGATTTGCACTACTTGCCGCAGACCGCTTTCGCGAGGAGCGACTGCACTTGATACACATCGACCCCCTTCGAGAAGTTTCGGCAGACTGGTTCGGGGGTGCCACTGACCCAGATCTTCAGTTCGGCGTCCAAGTCAAATGTGCCAGCGGTCTCAACCGAAAATCTCATGATCGCGCGATAGGGAATACTCATGTATTCGATCTTCTTTCCAGTGATCCCCTGCTTGTCGACGAGCAAGAGCCGACGCTCGGTAAACATGAAAACATCTCGGACAAGCCGATACCCGCGCACGATGTGTTCTTCTGACATCAAGAGCCGAGAAAACTCAGCTTGCAGTTCAGCTGGTGGAACCTCCGCTGCGTTGCCAAGAAGTGCATTCAGAAGTTTCATAGATGGCTCCTTTGGCAAGGATGCTATCGATGCAACTCGAAAAGTCTGCCCAATCGTCTTCGAAACCTGCGATACCCTGCAGAGATGACCTCTGATCAGGCGAGCCACAGGTACAGATCGGCGCTTGAAACTCGAAACGCGTCTGAGCAGATGCGCGCGATCTGGAGCGACCACCGCCGATTCTCGACATGGCGACGGGTCTGGCTTGCACTCGCGCAGGCGCAGATGGAACTAGGCCTCGGCCCAACGGCTGAACAGGTTGAAGCGATCCGCCGAGTGCTCGACTCGGTCGACCTCGACGCTGCGGCAAAGCATGAGCAGCGACTCCGCCACGATGTGATGGCACACGTGCATGCCCTGGGAGATCAGGCCGTCGCCGCGCGCGCCATCTTGCACCTCGGTGCGACGAGTCAAGATGTCGTCTGCAACGCCGACGCTGTGCTTCAACGCGAGGCACTGACGCTGCTGGCGACTCGCTTCGCGCGCGTCATTGACAGGCTCGGAATCTTTGCGACCAAGTGGCGTGAGCTTCCAGTATTAGGATTCACGCACTATCAACCAGCGCAACCGCTGACGATGGGACGTCGCGCCGCGCTATGGGCGCAAGAGTTCGTCGTAGGGCTCACCGAAATCGAATCCCGACTGAGCGCCCTTCGCCTGCGCGGACTGCGAGGCGCGACTGGCACGCAAGCGTCGTTCCTCGCGCTGTGCGGTGGCGATCCTGTGCGAGTCGACCAGCTCGAACGGCGGTTTGCAGAGATTTTCTGGGGAGATTCCACGTCACTCTGGTCGCTCACGAGCCAAACCTATCCGCGAATCTGGGACGCGCAGATGCTCTCTTCGCTCGCAGTCGGGGCGTGCGCGGTGCACAAGACCGCCAACGACATCAGACTGCTGTGCAATCTGCGCGAGGTCGACGAGCCCTTTGAGTCTGAGCAGATTGGTTCGAGCGCAATGCCATACAAGCGCAATCCGATGCGATGCGAGCGTGCGAC
>SYHM01000053.1 GCA_005799205.1 Planctomycetia bacterium
AGTATCGCGTCTGGTCGATCTGCGGCGACGGCTGCTTGATGGAAGGAATCTCTGGCGAGGCGGCGAGTCTCGCGGGGCACCTCAAATTGTCAAACCTGTGCTGGATCTACGACAATAATCAGATCACGATCGAGGGTCGCACTGACCTCGCATACAACGACGACGTCGGCACGCGATTCTTGGGATACGGGTGGAATGTGCTGCGCGTTTCGGACGCGAATGATGTCGATTTGCTGCGTCGCGCGTTTGCACGTGCTGCTGCGACGAACGACCGTCCGACACTCATTATTGTCGACAGCAAGATTGGGTGGGGGGCTCCGACGAAAGAAGACACAAGCTCTGCCCATGGTGAACCGCTGGGAGACGCCGAGATCGCAGGAACAAAGAAGTTTTACCGATGGCCAGAACAGCCGAAGTTTTTCGTTCCCGATGGCGTGATGGATCACTTCGCCGCGGGCATTGGCGCGCGCGGTGCTGAACTCACGAAAGCGTGGAACGCGACGTTTGACCCCTACGCGAAGGCTTTTCCGAACGAAGCGCAGGAGATTCGACAGATGGAGTCTCGCGCTCTGCCTGCGGGCTGGGATGCCGATTTGCCGGTGTTTCCAGCCGATGCGAAGGGAATGGCGACGCGCGTTTCGGGCGGCAAAGTGCTCAACGCGGTTGCCAAGCGCGTGCCGTGGATGGTCGGCGGATCTGCTGACCTTGCGCCGAGCACGAAGACACTCATGACATTCGACGGGACAGGATCGTTTCAGTCGGATTCGTACGGAGGTCGAAACCTGCACTTTGGAGTTCGCGAGCACGCGATGGGCGCAGTTTGCAATGGGCTCGCGCTCAGCAAGCTGCACGCATTCGGCTCTGGGTTCTTGATTTTCAGCGACTACATGAAGGGGGCCATTCGACTGTCGGCCATCATGGAGGTGCCAGTGACGTACATCTTCACGCACGACTCCATCGGAGTTGGCGAGGATGGCCCGACACATCAGCCGATCGAACAACTTGCTGCACTTCGAGCGATGCCGCAGGCGTTGGTTTTTCGCCCAGCCGATGCAAATGAAGTCACCGAATGCTGGCGGGTCATCATGCCGATGGCGCATCAAGTCTGTGTGATGGCACTCTCGCGCCAAGATCTTCCGACAGTTGATCGAACGAAGTTTGGAGCCGCCAGTGGAACCGCGCGCGGCGCGTACGTGTTGGCTGAGGCGGCTGGCGGCGCACCAGAACTGGTGCTCATTGGAACGGGAAGCGAGGTGCCCCTCTGCCTTGAGGCGCACGAGATGTTGGCGAAGGAGGGCGTCAAAGTGCGCACAGTCAGCATGCCATGCTGCGAGTTGTTCAATCGCCAGGATCAGGCATACCGAGACTCAGTGCTACCCCCAACTGTGCGCGCGCGCGTCTCGGTTGAGGCGCTTTCGACCTTCGGGTGGGAGCGCTATGTGGGTCTCGATGGACTCGCGATCGGAATGACGACATTTGGAGCATCAGCACCTCTGGCTGCGCTGAACAAGCACTTCGGTTTTGAGCCTGCAACCATCGCGAAGAAGGCGCGCGAAGTGCTCGCGCGGGTGAAGGCGACGAGTCGATGAGAGTCGCACTCGCTTCAGATCATGCGGGATTTCCGCTGAAGCAAGAACTCGTCGCGTTCGTCCGCCAACTTGGGCACGATGCGGTTGACCTTGGAACCGATTCGACAGCAGCGTGCGATTATCCAGACTTCGCCGAGAAGATCGCCGCCGAAATCCTCAGTGGAAGGGCAGAGCGCGGAATACTCTTGTGCGGATCTGGCATCGGGGCCAGTGTTGCCGCAAACAAGATTCCTGGCATTCGCGCAGGGAACTGCGAGGACTACTACTCGTCGCATCAGGGAGTGGAACATGACGCGATGAATGTGCTCGTGCTCGGTGGACGCATCGTCGGCGGGGCGCTCGCACAGGACATGGTGCGGGCGTACTTGCACGCGACCTACACCAATGAAGAACGGCATGCGCGGCGACTCGCAAAGGTCAATGCGATCGAGGCGCGGTACAGCCGCCAGTCGTGATTGCTGTACTCTTGCGCCCATGACATTCACCTCAACGCTGCTGACCACGCTTGCCACACTCACTTCAATGACCTTCGCGCAAGCTCCTCAAACTGATTACGAAACACTGCCCTCAGACCCCAATGAAGGGGCTCAGAAACTCTCCGCGGCGGTCGTGACCATGTCGAAGGCGATCGAGTTGGCAGCCGCAGCCTGTGGAGGAAGTGTGCTCGCTGCCTCAGCATCAATCGATGGCGAGAACGTTCGTTACGAAGTGATCTGTGCAGTGAACGGCGCGCCTCAGCGCGTGATCGTGGATGGGACAACGGGAGCCGTGACGAGCATCAAGGTCTCGTTGCTACAAGCCATCGAGAAGGCGCTCGGAACGGTGAAGGGCACAGTTCAGAGCGTGACTGGCGACTTCGGCGCGACACCGCCAACGTATGTCGTCGTGCTCTTCGAGGGCGGCAAGATTCACACTGTCACCGTCAATGCGACCAATGGCGAGATCGCTTCTGCCACAGCGCGCGGTCAATTGCCTGGGGTCGATGTCGATGGCGAGATGGTGACTCTTCCAGATGGACTCAAGTACATCGACATCGTGCAGGGAACGGGTCCGGCCCCTTCAGGTCCAGGCGCTGTGGTCGAAGTGCACTACACGGGGTATCTCGTCGACGGGACCGAGTTCGATTCGTCGGTGAAGCGCGGCGCACCTGCCTCATTCCCTCTCGCGAATGTCATCAAGGGATGGACCGAGGGAGTTGGGTCGATGCATGTTGGCGGCAAACGCAAGTTGATCATTCCATACGCACTCGCGTATGGCGCCAACGGCCGCTCGCCAGTGATCCCACCGAAGGCAACGTTGATTTTCGATGTTGAACTCTTGAAGATCGTCAGCGATCCAGACACCAAGCCGGCCCCAGCGCCCGCTGCTCCGGCACCTGCGGCTACAAAGTAAGCACCCCGATCGGCGCTCGATCGCTCAGCGACAAGGGAGCCCGATCAGGGCTTCTTGAAGATGTCGTCCGCCATCTTGCCGATCTCGGCATCACGCGCTTCCATCTTGTCGCGCAGGTGCACGGCGGAGTCACGCGCCTTTCCGAGCGATGATTGGCTTCCCCCTTGTGGCACTGTGTCGAACGACTGCTGTGCTGGCGCCTCGGCCTTCGGTGGCGGGGGACGCTTTGATTGCCCTCGATCGACTTGCTGTTCGCACCCACACGCGATCAGCTGCGTGATCATGGTGATTGTGATCCACGGCGCACTCTTCATGCGTGCATCCTAGTCAGCCCATCTGGGTTGAGTCCCTTGAGATCGTCGACAACGAAGAGGCCATCACGACGAATCACTTCGCCGTCGAAGGCGACTGTGCCTCCGCCGTACTCGGGGCGTTGAATACAGACGATGTCCCAGTGCACCTGGCTGGCATTTCCGTTGGGTGCCTCGTCGTAACACTGGCCTGGGGTGAAGTGAAAGCTGCCAGCGATCTTTTCATCGAAGAGGGTGTCGAGCATCGGAGTAAGGATCGCAGGGTTGAATCCAAGGCTGAACTCTCCGATGTACCTCGCTCCATGGTCAGAGTCGAGAATTGCGTTGAGCTTCGTAGTCTCGCCATCACAACTTGCTTTGACGATGCGGCCTTTCTGAAACTCGAACCGAATGTTGTTGAAGACGGTCCCCTGGTAGAGCGACCCTGTGTTGTATTGCAGGATTCCCTCAACGCTCTCACGCACGGGTGCCGAGTAGCACTCCCCGTCAGGAATGTTGCACTCACCAGAGCAGGGAACCACTCCAACATTCTTGATCGAGAATCGCAAGTCGGTCGGTCCAGGTCCAACGATGTGCACCTTATCTGCAGCGAGCATCCGCTTCATGAGTGGCTGCACCGCACGGTCCATTGCTTGGTAATCAACGCAGCACACGCGAAAGTAGTAGTCCTCAAAGTCTGTGGTGCTGCGCTTTGCAAGCTGCGCCATACTCGCGCTCGGCCAGCGCAGCACAACCCACTTAGTCTTCTTCACACGCTGCTCGAGGTGGACTGGCTTCTGGTAGTGAGCGCCGAAGAGTTTGACCTGAGAATCAGCGATCCCGGACATCTCGCTCGCATTGTTGGCTCCGCGGACACCGACATATGCCTGCATCTGCGTCATTCGATGAAGGTCGGACGCAGCCCACGCCTTGATGCCTGTTTCAGTCAGTCCCTCTTGCAGCGCGCGCATCACGCGCGTCGAACGAAGCTCGACATGCGGAGTGCCGCCCGCGCCGAGAGTCGCCGCGACGAGCGCGAGCACCATCTCGTCAGGAATATCAAACGCTTCGATGAGAATGTTCTCACCGGGCTTGAGCTTCACTGAATGATTGATGATGGTTGAGGCGAGCGTCTGAAAGCGAGGATCGTGCATGGCGCGATCGTAGGGGCTTATGGCTCAGATGCGTGACGCGTGCGCAATCGCCTTCGCTGCGCGGTCGACGACATCGTCAGGAACGTCGAGGTGCAGGACGGCGCGGACCCTGCGAGGTCCCATGGGGATCAGCCGAACTCCAAGCCCATGAACTCGCTCGCAGAGCGTGCGCGCGTCGCCGAGCGACTCTGCGACATCGAAGAAGACCATATTGGATTCAACGTGCGCGGGTGAGGGGTTCACGGTAAGACCACCGATCGCTGCGATGCGCGATGCAAGTTCGCGCGCGCGTGCGTGGTCTTGCGCAAGGCGTTCGACATGATGGTCAAGTGCGTACAGGGCCCCAGCCGCGAGGAATCCGCTCTGACGCATTCCTCCACCTAGCATTTTTCGAAATCGCCTTGCACGATCGATGAGCCGCGAGGTTCCAACGAGCGCGCTGCCGACTGGGGCTCCCAGCCCCTTTGAGAAGCAGACACTGACCGTGTCTGCTTCTCGTGCGAAATCACAAGCGGAGTAGCCCGCTGCGACGCACGCATTCATCAGGCGAGCGCCATCAACGTGCACGGCAAGTTGATGCTCGCGGGCCGCGACGCAGACTTCTCGAAACTGGGAGAGTGGCCAGACGGCCCCACCGCCACGGTTGTGTGTGTTCTCAACGACGAGCAAGCGCGAGAATGGCGAATGAATGTCACGAGAGCGAATCGCTGCGTGGACGTCACAGGCCGAAAAGAGCCCCCGTGGTCGGTCAATGGGACGGATCATGCACCCGGAGAGTGCAGCTGGTGCCCCAGTTTCGTAGTGAATAATGTGACTTTCACCGTGCGCGACGATTTCGTCGCCCGACTCACAGTGACAGCGGATCGCAAGCTGGTTTGCCATCGTTCCGCTCGGGACGAAAAGGGCTGCTTCTTTGCCAAGCCGCTGCGCGACTGCGCGCTCAAGGGCAGTCACTGACGACTCGTCTCCGAGCACATCGTCCCCGAGTTGCGCCTCCATCATCGCCGTGCGCATCGCATCGGTCGGCTGAGTCACGGTGTCACTGCGCAAGTCGATCATGGCCATGCGCCGAATCGTAGTGGTTGCCTTTACACTTTTGTCAGTGGCCACTCGCGCAGTCGTACTTCTCTCTGGTGGGATGGACTCGGCAGTCGTCCTCGCGTGGATGGTGCGCGAACGATTTGAGTGCATCGCTCTGAGCTTTGACTATGGCCAACGACACCGAGTCGAACTCGAGTGCGCACGCCGTGTTGCTGCCCGCCACGGCGTGACCGAACACCTCATCCAGCGCATTGATCTTCGCGCTGTGGGGGCGAGTGCGCTGACCGCTGAGATCGAAGTTCCGAAGGATCGCGTCTCGACTGGCGGCGCCAACGAGATTCCAATCACGTACGTCCCTGCACGAAACACCCTCTTCTTGAGTTACGCGCTCGGACTCGCGGAATCTCGCGAAGCGCAGGGCATCGCCATCGGCGTGAACGCGGTTGATTATTCGGGCTATCCAGACTGTCGCCCAGAATTCCTCCGTGCGTATGCAAATCTCGCCAATCTTGCCACACGCGCCGGTGTCGAAGCAGCCGCGAAGGGGTCTCGTGCCTTCGAGATTCATGCGCCACTGATCGGACTCTCAAAGCGGCAGATCATCGAGTTGGGACGCGAACTCGGCGTGGACTTTGGGATGACGCTAAGTTGCTACGACCCATCGCCTACAGGAGATCCTTGCAGCCGGTGCGATGCGTGCAGATTGCGCGCTCGCGGCTTTTCAGATGCGGGCCTCAGCGAGTGACGGTGGGGGCTAACCACCGAGGCTCAGACATCGAGATTCTTGACTTCGAGCGCGTGCTTGTCGATGTACGCCCGACGCTGCTCAACATCCTCTCCCATGAGTACGGTGAAGAGTTTGCTTGCTTCGGCGGCGGCGTCGATCGACACACGCAACAACGTGCGGCGGGCGGGATCCATCGTCGTCTCCCATAGTTGCAGCGGTTCCATTTCACCAAGGCCTTTAAACCGCTTGATCTCGATGCCACGGCGCCCGCAATCGTGCAGCGTCCTGAGAATCGACCCGACATTACTGGTCTCAACGAGGGTTGACTCGCCGCGTTCAGAATGCAACATCCAACCATACTTGGAAGGCAATTTCTCGCCAGTCACTGATTCTTCCTGCACGAGGCTGAAGTCAGCGATGTCGATGCCGTACTCGAGCAGCTGCGAAAAAATGCGCTGAAG
This sequence comes from Planctomycetia bacterium, assembly GCA_005799205.1. Lineage (GTDB taxonomy): Bacteria > Planctomycetota > Phycisphaerae > Phycisphaerales > SM1A02 > F1-60-MAGs104. Next base: position 6,655 of record SYHM01000053.1, read on the forward strand.
TTCGTTCGTTTCGTGCATTTGCCGCAGCGATGCGATCACCGCGCGCTGTGGGGCAGTGCCGTTGGTCGCCTGCAGGGCAGTTCCTGCAAGGTCGTCAAGCACCATGCCGCGTTGAGTGACCTCAGCATGAGCAGCTTCTTCGCTCCATGCGACGAGATCGCCTCCCCCCCAGACGACGTGATGTGTAGGAAGTCGATGGAGTCCTTGAGGATCGTTCGCGCGCGCCTCGAGCAGTTTCTGAAAGGGGATTCCTCGTCGAACGACAACGCCCGAAAGTTCCTCGAGACGGTGTAACAATCGAAGCGCCTTTGTCAGCGACTCAGCCGCAAGAGTGCGCACCACCGCTCCTTGCTCATTGCGAACCACGAAGGATGCATGTTGCAGTGCGAGCTCTGCAAGCGTCTCATTCATCTGCCGGTCGTTCAGCACATACTTCGAAGTCTTCCCGCGAATGACCTGAAAGAGTGGCGGTTGCGCGATGTAGACGCGACCCTGTCGAACCAGTTCGAACATCTGGCGAAAGAGGAATGTGAGTAGGAGCGTGCGGATGTGGCTTCCGTCCACATCGGCGTCAGTCATGATGATGATTCGTCCGTAACGCAGTTTGGCCGGATCGAGGTCAGCGCCGATCCCGCACTGCAGTGCTTGAATCAGCGTCTGAATCTCTTCGAACGCGAGCACTCGGTCGAGCCGGCACTTCTCGACATTGAGCAGCTTTCCGCGCAGGGGCAGGATCGCTTGGTGAACGTGGTCACGTCCGCCCTTCGCACTTCCGCCAGCGCTATCACCCTCGACGATGAATATCTCGGTTGACTCAACATCATCACTCGAACAGTCTGACAGCTTCTGGGGCAATGCGCTGTCGCCGAGCGCTCCCTTTCGCTTGATGAGTTCGCGCGCCTTGCGAGCCGCCTCTCGCGCTTCGGCTGCGAGGATCGCCCGCTGGCAGATCGATTTCGCCTCCTTCGGATTCTTGTCGAGCCACGCAGTGAGTTCTTCGGTGACCGCGCTACTGACGAACCCTTCGATCTCCTCGTTCAGAAGTTTTTCTTTTGTTTGATTGTTGAACTGCGGATTCGGCAGTTTCACGCTGATGACGACGGTGAGCCCTTCACGCAGGTCATCACCACTCGGCACGAGATCCTTCAGGATCCCTTCACGCCGTGCGTAGCCATTGATAACGCGCGTCAGCGCAGTCTTGAACCCCTGGACGTGGGTTCCTCCATCCGGATTGCGGATGTTGTTGCCGAACGCGAGCAGGTTTTCGTCGGTCGCATCGGTGTACTGAAGCGCGATGTCGCAGCGCAGTCCTCGATCCACATCCTCTCTGGTGGCGGCAATGCAAAAGCTCTGCACGGTCTTCGCCTCATTGAGCCAGCGCACATATCCGGCGATGCCGTCTTGATCACAGAAAGTGACATCGCGGTGGTTGCCGTCCGCTCCGACATGCTCGTCAACAAAGCGAATAGAGACCCCCGTGTTGAGATACGCCAGTTCGCGAAGGCGCGATTCGAGCAACTCAGTTCGGAAGTGGGTATCGGGGAAGATCTCTGGGTCAGGCAGAAAGGTCATGCGGGTGCCATTCTTGGCAACCCCCGATTCCTTGATCTTGTGAAGCGGTTTGACGAGTACCCCTCGTTCAAATGAGATTCCCCACGAGGCTCCATCCTTGTGCACTTCAACTTCAGTCCACGCGCTGAGCGCGTTCACGCACTTCACGCCGACGCCGTGCAATCCACCAGAGACTTTGTATGCGTTGTTGTCGAACTTTCCGCCGGCATGAAGCTCGGTCAGGATGACCTCAACCGCGGGGCGACCATCGATTTTCGGATTGTCGCTTTTCATCGGATCAACTGGCATGCCGCGTCCATCGTCGATCACGGTGCACGATCCATCCACCCCAAGACGCACGAGCACTTGCGTCGCAAAACCCGCCATCGTTTCGTCGATCGAGTTGTCGACGCACTCGTACACAAGGTGGTGAAGGGCGTTAAGCCCGGTGCCACCGACATACATGCCTGGGCGCTTGCGAATGGCCTCGAGTCCCTCCAGAACCTGGATGTCCTCGGCGGAATAGCGACTCTCAGATTCGATTGGAATGCTCATGATTATTGGCGAAGGCAGAACCCTCTGAATCTACCTGAACTCGGTGCCAGGCGGTGGCGTAAATTGAAGCCCTGCGTTGTTTTGGGTCGATACTCAGAACTCTCGGAACCACCAATTTGGACTGCCACTCGACAACCAGCACGATCGCGGATTCAGCCTCGTGCCAAGGCGACGCGGCCCCCGGCGCAGCAGCGATCGCGCGACGCAGCATCTTGCTGCTCGGGCTGGGGCTCTTTGCAGGTTGCGCAACCGCTGGAACGCAGCGCGCGCGATTGCCGAGTCCGATTTGGCCTGATGCATCACTGCTCAATCCCCCATCGGTGGCCTCGCCAGTCAAGCCAGTGCCAGCGACACCGACGCTTGCCGGAGTGATCCCCCGCACTGCATGGACGAAGGGAACCCCCCAGACCAACAACATTGATCCGATGCTGCCAGTCAAGTGGATCACCATTCATCACGATGGAATGTCCGCCTTCAGCGCCACTGACTACGCATCGTGCGCTGCGCGAATTGAACTGATTCGCAATGGACACCGTGGTAAGGGATGGGCCGACATTGGGTACCACTTCGTCATTGATCGATCAGGTCGGGTGTGGGAAGGTCGAGATGTGCGCTTTCAAGGGGCGCATGTCAAGGACCAGAACGAGGGCAATCTCGGGATCTTGTGCATAGGCAATTTTGATCAACAAAGCCCGAGCATGGCACAACTCGTCGCCCTTGATCGACACCTGCGGGTCTGCCGTGCGAAGTACAAGGTGAAGGCGTCATCTGTGCTCTCGCACCAAGAGTGGGCCAGCGCGCACACGGCATGTCCGGGACGCAACTTGCAATCGAAGATGAGCGGGATTCGTCGCGCGATTGCGTAAGACGGGTCGCTCAACACAACCCCGCACGTCAGCGCTCGTCGTTCGGCTCAGCTGTCGCACGCGACTTCGCCTCGCGTGCAGCGCGCGCGCGCGCGTCATCAGCGTCCAAGCGCGCCTGAAACTTTGGGTCGCGCGCCTCCTGTGCCTTGGTCATCTTCCAGACCGCGATCCCCACTGCAATCATGCTGACCACAAAGAGGAACAAGAGCAGGGCGTGAATCACAGCCGCATTCTAGTTTCGGTGACGCGCACTGGGCGCGGCGCACTCCTGAAACCAAGGCGCGAGCGCGTGGTAGGCGCTTGCGTAACGAGTGGCGATCTCTTCGAACTCTCTGGTCCCATCAATGGGTGCGCAGCGATTCTCTTCAGCGAGAGTCGCAGTTGCTGCCTCGACCGAGTTCCACACGCCACTTGAAACACCTGCGAGAAGCGCGCTGCCGTATGCAGCACCGTGCGGCTGGTTCACCGTCGCGGATCTCATGCCGCACGCCTGGGTGATGAGAGAACGGATGAGCGGGCTCTTCGAGCCACCCCCTGAAAGACGCAGCGTCGTCGAGGATGCGCCAGTCGACTGCACCAGCCGCATGACTTCAGCAAGCGAGCAGATGACGCCTTCGATGATCGCGCGGGTGAGGTGCCCTCGGGTTGTCCGCGCAGACAAGCCAAGAAAGACTCCCCGAGCGTGCGGATCGGCGTGTGGAGTCCGCTCGCCGCAGAGGTACGGAAGAAAAGTCACTCCTTCGCACCCAGGCGCAACGAGCGCAGCTTCGGCGAGCATGAGTTCATAGGGATCGCACTGCAGCATGAGCGCGCGCGCAACCAAATCGGCGCACATCGTGTCGCGCCACCAGCGCAGGCTTCCACCTGCTGACAAGGTCACCCCCATCAGGTGCCAGCGCTGCGGGATCGCATGACAGAACGCATGCAGCACTCCGTCATCAGTTGGACGCCATGAATTGGTGGGGGCGAAGACAACGCCGCTCGTTCCGATCGTGCAGGCGATGCACCCTTCATTGACAATGCCTGTACCGACCGCCTGCGCGGCCTGATCGCCAGCCCCTGCGGCCACGGGAGTTCCAATGGGCAGTCCAGTTGCGAGCGCGCCAGCGGCATGAACGCGAGAGGTTGCGGTGGATGACTCGAACACCTCTGGAAGGAGGTTCGTGTCGACCGCCAGCGCCTCGCACATCGTTCGAGACCAACAGCGATTCGCGCAGTCGAAGAGCAGCGTTCCAGACGCGTCTGAGACATCGGTATGCGCGGCACCTGTCAGTCGCAGCCGAACGAAGTCCTTCGGAAGTAGCAATGTTCGCGCGCGGTGGAGTCGTTCAGGCGCGTGTGCACGCAGCCAAAGCAGTTTCGGAGCGGTGAACCCAGAAAGCATGCGATTGCCAGTCCACTGCCAGATGTTCGCCGCCGTGATCTCTCGTTCTGCTTGCAAGCAGACCGTGTCAGTGCGCTGATCGTTCCACATCAGTGCAGGCCCCGTCGGTGCGTTGTCGGCATCAACCAAGACGAGTCCGTGCATTTGTCCACTGACTCCAAGCGAGAGAATCGGCGCGCCAGCGACGCGTGGGTCGCGCATGAGTTGTCGCAGAACGGCGCACGTTGCCTTCCACCAGACTTCGGGATCGGTTTCAGCCCATCCTGGGGCTGGAGTTTCAAAGTCGTATTCAACGACCTCACTCGCGATCGCGTCCCCGCGCTGATTGACTGCGACCGCCTTGATCGCACTGGTGCCAACATCGATGCCGACGCAGAGTGGGTGCATCATGCTTGCTCGCACCTCTACTTGCACGGCGGAAGCACACACCCGATCGCCAGAGTCTCAATCGGAGGCAGAGGAGTGCCAGCCGCAAGCGCGTCGACGACATCGGCGAGGTCACGTTGTGTTGGTGGTCCGTACGAAAGCGCGAGGGACTGGTATCGATTGTCGATGCGGCCTCGGTACAGCATGGTGCCTGATCCGTCGATCACAACAACGGTAGGAATCGTGAGCGCTCCGAGCGCGCAGGCCAGTTGCTGCGTTGAGTCGATGACTGAAGGCAGAGCGAGTGAGTAGTCGCGTTGAAACTCCTTCACGATCTCGCGCGTCATTCCGCTCTCTGAGAACACCATGACCCATGCGATGTCGCGCGCCTGATCGCGCTGAGCCAGTCGCGCGACCTCTGGTGCGTAGGCGCGCGAGATTGGACACTCTGGGCCTGCGAAGTAACAGACCGTTGCGAGCCGTCCCACAGCGATCGGCTTTCCATCGAGGTCGATGGTGGGAATGCTCGCGGTTGCCACCATCGATCCCACGGGCGGCACTGGTTTGGCCTGCATCGATGAGCATGCTGCGACAAACAGTGACGCGCTGCAGAGTGCGAGTGCGACGCTGAATGAGATCTGCATGTGATGAAGGCTAGCCGCAGTGAGGTCTCGAGGGGCACTCGGGTCAATCCACAAGCACTAGTCTGTTCGCAATGTCGCCATCACTGCTGGACTGGTCGATCGTCGTTGGATTTGTGGCAGTGTTGGTCGCAACGGCGCTTTTCGCCAACACACTGTCTCGGGGCGTCTCTGGGTTCCTCACCGCGGATCGCTGCGCGGGTCGGTATCTCGTGACTGTCGCCTACAACATGGCGCAAGTGGGGGTGATCACGCTCGTGTGGTACTTCCAGCTCGGCTATGACGTTGGATTCACACAGATCTGGTGGGGATATTTTGAAGGACCATCGCTCATTCTGCTGGCGATCACTGGCTGGGTCATCTATCGCTTTCGCGAGACGCGCGCGATGACACTCGCACAGTTCTTTGAACTGCGATATTCGAAACGCTTTCGAGTGCTCTCGGGTGGTGTCGCATTCCTCTCAGGGATTGTCAATTACGGCATCTTTCCAGGGGTGACCGCACGCTTTTTCATGGCGCTGTGCGGACTGCCAGAGCACTTCACTCTTGCGGGAGCGTCGGTGGCAGTCTTTCCGGTGTTGATGGCATTGTTGCTCGCGCTCGCCATCTTCATGGTCTTTGCGGGAGGAATGGTCTCGATCATTTTGACCGACTTCTTGCAAGGCGTCTTCTGCTTTGGAACATTTGTCTTCATCTGTTTCTGGTTGATGGCGCAGTTCCCCTGGCCGGTGTTGGAGCGAGCAATGCTGTCGATGCCCGCCGGCACCTCGTTCGTTGATCCATTTGGATTGAGTCGCGAGAAAAACTTTGATGTCTTCTACTGGGCGATCTCGGCATTCGTGCTTTTCTATGCCGCGCGTGCATGGCAGGGGGACCAGGGATACAACTCGGCGCCGCTCAACGCGCACGAAGCACGAATGGCTCAGATTCTCAACGGTTGGCGGTACCGCGTGCTCATGCTCGTGACGATCATCATCCCGCTCGCGGTGCGTGCCTTCATGACGCAGCCTGAGTATGCCGAGGTTGCGGCCCCAGTCCACGCCGCACTTGAACAAGTGACGAACGAGTCGCTTCGCTCAGAACTTCGGACCCCGTTGGCAATGGCGGTGATTCTTCCGGCAGGAATTCTCGGCTTGTTCGTTGCAGCAATGCTTGGCGCCGCAGTGTCGACCGACGAGGCCTATCTGCACTCGTGGGGATCGATCTTCATTCAAGATGTGATTCTGCCATTTCGAAAGAAGCCATTCGACCCGGCGGTCCATACGTTTCTATTGAAACTCTCAGCGCTTGGAGTCGCGCTCTTCGCTTTCACCTTTTCGATGCTCTATGAGCCAACCCAGTACATCGCTATGTTCGCCGCGCTGACTGCGAGCATCTTTGTTGCCGGAGCGGGCGCGGCGATTATTGGCGGCCTGTACTGGAGCCGCGGATCGACTGCAGGCGCATGGTCTGCCATGGTGACCGGCATTGTGCTCTCGGTGGTGGGAGTGCTCGTCCATCAACTTCCACTCGATCAGTGGAGTGCTGCTGCCACCGCTGGAGGGAGTGGGAAGAGTTTCATCACGGGGGCAATCTGGCTACGCGAACATGTCACTGGGCAGGTGATGGGATTTCTCTCGATGGTTTCTGCCAGCGCCATCTACATCGCCGTGAGCCTCATTGGGCCGCGCACAGACTTCGACCTCGGGCGCATGCTCAACCGAGGCCGTTGGCGCGTCGAAGGTGATGCATCGATCGATGCTCCTCCATCAACAATTCTAGAGAAACTCGGCATGGACAGCCAATTCAAGGGGCGGGACCGCGCAGTCACACTTGTCACCCTTGCATGGCCGCTCTTTTTTACCGCGCTCTTTCTCGTGGGCACTGCGTACGCGCTGTGGCGGAAAGCCAACGATGACCCAATCTCGGCCGCAGCATGGAGCACATGGTGGTTCTGGTGGACATGGTTCATCCTGGGGACAAGCGTCGTCATTGTTGTCTGGTTCACATCGGGGGGAATCGCAGATGTTGTTCGCATGGTGCGATTGCTTCGACAGCGCCGCGTCGATGTACGTGACGATGGTCGTGTGATTCGCGGAGCGAACGCAGACGAGCAGACTTCGCGTTGAGAGCAAGCCGATGCGTCCACTCGAAGTGAGTCTCTGCGGCGATGCGTGGACGATGCATTGCCCCGATGGCACCGCGGTTGCAGCGTGCGTTCCTGGGTGCGCACATAGCGACCTCCAGCGCGCTGGAATCATTCCGCACACCGATGCGCTCGGTGGAGAGGCGGCGCAGGCATGGGTAGGAGAGAGCGTGTTTTCGTGGCGGCGGACATTTCGGGTTGGCGCAGCGCTTCGAGCCCACAGTCACGTTGAGCTGGTCTTTCAGTCGATCGACACGAACGCAGAGGTGTTCATCGATGGGTTTCTCGTATGCGTGGTTGCGAACAACTTTCACCCACATCGCATCGACCTATCTCAGCAGATCGCTGCGACCTCGCTGGACCACGAATTCGTGTTGGAGGTTCGGTGTGCCGCTCCAGTGAGCGAGGTCAAGAGACTCGCAGAAGAACTTGGATCCCGTCCTGTCAATGGCGATTGGACTCCATACATCTTTCTGCGCAAGCCGGCCTGCGATTTTGGCTGGGATTGGGGACCACGAGCCCCATCGAGTGGCATCGTTGATCTTGTCTTCTTGCACGGATGGAGCGGTGCGCGCATCGTGTCGGTTCGTCCGCTCGTGACGCGCTGCACACCAATGGAGGCGACTATTGAGTTCTCGATCGATACAGCGTGTGACGCGAAGACTGGATCGTGGGACGCGAGCGTCGAAGTCGAGTCGCCCCTCGGCGAGCGGTGGCAGGCCGTCGTGCAGTTTGAACGAAGCGGAACCTCTCACTGCAAACTCTCGATCGCCAATCCACAGCGCTGGTGGCCGCGTGGATATGGGGCGCAGCACCTGTACCGAGTTGTGGTCGAACTGTCGCAGCGCGGTCGTGTCGCTGCGCGCTGGCACGGGCGTGTCGGTGTGCGGTCCGTGTCACTCGACACCACTCCAGTCTGTGATGGGACCCGTTTCGCGATCGTGGTGAATGAACAGGAAATCTGGTGCGCTGGGGCGAACTGGATTCCCGATGGACTGCACTGTCGTGAAGAACGAAGGGCGAGAGTTCGCGAGAGACTCATTCAAGCGTGTGAAGCCCACTTGGTGATGCTGCGTGTGTGGGGAGGCGGTGGATACGAGTCTGACCTGTTTTACAACCAGTGCGATGAACTTGGAATCCTCGTCTGGCAGGACTTCGCATTCGCGTGCGCGATGTATCCCGAAGAGCCGCCGTTTCCAGCGTTGATTGAAGCGGAGGCGCGATTTCAGCTCGCGCGACTCTCGCCACATCCCTCACTGGTGCTCTGGTGTGGAGGGAACGAGGACATTCTCGCGTGGTACTCGTGGGGGTTCCGAGAGCGTCTGCGTGCGGGGCAATCGTGGGGGCGACACTACTGGGTTGAGTTGCTGCCACGACTTTGCGCCGAACTCGACCCAACGCGCCCGTACTGGACCGAGAGCCCTTGGTCTGGATCGCTCGACTTGCACCCGAATGATTCGCTGCGCGGTGATCGGCACACATGGGATGCGAGCGCGAAGGTCGAAGGGTTCCGTTCGATCACGCCGCGATTCGTCAGCGAGTTTGGCCACCAGTCTCCGCCGGCGCTGCAATCACTCGCCACAGCACTGGGGGTCGATGCGACTGAACTCGGATCGCTCTCGGCTTCAGAGGGCTGCGCTCGGATCGCATCGCGACAGCGCGCAACGGGTGGGGACGATCCACAGTATGGAACACATCTCACGGAGCGTTTCGATCCGCCAGCCGACTTCGCTGCGTGGGTCGCGCAGGCGCAGTGCGTACAGGCAAAGGCGATGCGGGTTGCGTACACATGGCTGCGATCGAGCCGACCGCGCTGTGCGGGTGCCCTCGTGTGGCAGTTGAATGACGCATGGACGGGCCATTCGTGGTCGCTCATCGATGTCCACGGGCGCGCGAAACCATCATGGCATGCGGTGCGCGACGCGTGCGCGCCGCGCATCATCATGATTCATCCGCGTGATGGCCAGCTCGTCGTTGAAGGAGTCAACGACTCGCCAACACCATGGAGAAGCCGGGTCAGACTGCAGCGGTTCTCGCTCGATGCAGAGAGTTGCGCGAACGAGTGTGAGGGGATGGGCTTGATCGATGAGGAGTTCACGATTGATCCTTGGAGTGCACTGCAGATTCTGGCGGTCCCAGCGCCGCTCATTCCTGACGCCACGTGCGTGCTCTTTGCTGAGGCGCCAACGGCGATTCGGAGTGGACCGCTCGCGGCTGCTTGGTACTCGTCGGTCCACGAGCGAGGCTTGAAAGCCGGCGATGGGTCACAAGCGCGTCTTCGCGCACACCTCGAGTGGGTGAGTTCTCCGCGCCCGAGTTGTGGAAGTGTCGCAGCAACAGTGAAGATCAAGGCACACACGCCACTGCTCGACGCAGTTCTTGTGCCACGTGGCGACTGGAGTACGGTCGACCGTGCGTTCGTTTCATTGCCTCCGAACGGCGAACAGCGCGTTGAGGTTGTCTGGCGCAGTGACGCTCAGGGAATCGACCTCTTCGCGGCCGGCGAACGCATCGCACAGCTCTGACGCGACGTCTTGGCGCGCGACAAGAAATAGGGGAGCACATCGGGGGATGCCAGCGCGCACTCATAGGTTTGCTGCAACTCATCACACCCACGGAGGAATGACGCATGGAACTTACTGATCGACACGCAACCAAGCGACAAGTTCGCACGATGGCCATCGACCAATTGGTGGCCGAGGCCGCGGCGCAGGGAGAATGCGAGGATCGGCTCTATTGGACGCTGATTTACGACTTTGAAATGGCTCCCATCACGACGAACCTTGCGCAGTTGGAGGAGGCAGGACTTCACCCAGTCTGCGCGTTCTTGCTTGATGAAGATGACCTTGCTGAGGCGCTCCGGCACTTGATTGCGACGCTCGCCGAACTCAGCATCTTCCTGATCCACACGAATCACCTGACGGATCGCGAGCTTTACTGCCGGCTCGTCGATCAGATTCTCGTCGAGCCAGTGCGTGATTTGCCCCCCGACGCGGGAGTTCACGAGTTCATCGACCTCATCGGTGCTGAGGGGTCGTCACAGCAAGAACTGTTCCAGCGCTACTACGCGACGGATGGCGAGCGCGATCGCTTTCGAGAAGCACATGGCTACTCGGTTGCGCGCGAGAGTCCTCCGAGTGATCGCGATCGATTCCTTCCGGCGCCCCCCGCGCGCCCATAGGGATCAACAAAAATGCTGGCGGAGCGGTTCCCGCTGAGGTGAACCGATCCGCCATGCATGCCTTCGGGGTTTGTTGCGATACTTCTCCGCTCCGATGGTCTTGCTCACAGGATCAGTTTCGCTGGGGCAATTGCAAGTCGTGTTCAACAAAAAGCCCCCTACACTCGGCCGTTATGGCAGGGCCAGAGTGTTTCGACAGAAACCGAACATCGCCGCAAGTCGTTGATAGGCAATCATCTGGACCGTTCCTTCTGTGCCAGTCACCGGGCGAACACTTGAAAGGCGGTCCGTGCAATATTCATTGTTGTGATGCTCGTGGTGAACATGGTCGTCGAGCGATCTGTTGGTCCATGGTGTTGGCGTGCACGCTCGGCGGTGCATGCACGACCCTGCGAGGGCCTGCGGTCCCAGCACAGTTTGTTGGTCGTTGGGAAGGAGCGAAGGACGGCGCCACGCTCGAAATGACCGACACAGGGATTTTTATCGTCGAGTTGAGGGATGGGACAACGCTGCCCGGAGGGTGTTCGTTCATCGGGCAGCGAGTCACGATGCGATATCAAATCGGAGTCCCATCGTGCCCTCAGGAACCTGG
>SYHM01000054.1 GCA_005799205.1 Planctomycetia bacterium
GAGATTGGCATGAACTTTGCTCTGCACTCGAGCCCCACCCTGAGGCAGAAACGGAAGCACCACTCATGTCAAAAATCATTGGAATTGATCTCGGCACCACAAACTCAGTTGTGTCCATCATGGAGGGAGGATCGCCAAAGGTCCTCATCAACTCACAAGGCAATCGAACGACTCCTTCGGTCGTCGGATTCACTGAGAAGGGCGAACGGTTGGTTGGGCAACCAGCACGTCACCAGCAGATCACTAATCCCAAGAACACCGTCTTCTCGATCAAGCGCTTCATGGGCCGGCGAGGCAGTGAAGTCAAAGAAGAGCAAACACGCGTCCCATACACGGTGACTGGTGGTCAGGACGAACTGGTGAAGGTCGACATTCGCGGCAAGAGTTTCACACCACCTGAAATCTCAGCAATGATCTTGCAAGATCTCAAGAAGGTCGCAGAGGATTACCTCGGCGAGAAAGTCGACCGCGCGGTGATTACCGTGCCCGCATACTTCAACGACGCTCAGCGCCAAGCCACCAAAGACGCGGGCGAGATTGCCGGACTCAAGGTCGAGCGAATCATTAACGAACCGACCGCTGCGGCGCTTGCGTACGGGCTTGAAAAGCGCAAGAACTCGCGGATCGCAGTGTTCGATCTCGGTGGTGGAACATTCGACATTTCGATTCTCGATGTGGGTGACGGAGTGTTTGAAGTGCTCGCATCGAACGGCGATGGCCATCTTGGAGGCGACGATTTTGACCAGCGTGTCATCGACTTCGTTGGCGAAGAGTTTCGCAAGCGCGAAGGCATTGATGTGCGAAAAGACCCGATGGCCCTTCAGCGACTGAAAGAAGCGTCTGAGAAGGCGAAGATCGAACTCTCAACACAGCTCGAAACAACGGTCAATCTGCCGTTCATCACGGCCGACCAGAATGGGCCGAAGCACCTGCAGGTCACCGTCACCCGCGCCAAGTTTGAAGAATTGTGCGCCGATCTCTTTGATCGGTTGCGCGGACCCTGCCAGGCATGCATCCGGGACTCCAAACTGAAGGCGAAGGACATCCAGGATGTCGTGATGGTCGGAGGGTCGATTCGCATTCCGAAGGTGCAGGAGATTGCCAAAGAGATCTTCCAGACCAGCGAGCTTGACCGAAGCATCAATCCCGACGAAGTTGTCGCGGTGGGAGCAGCCATTCAGGGCGGCGTCTTGCAGGGCGAAGTCAAGGATGTGCTGCTGCTCGATGTCACCCCACTCTCGCTCGGCGTTGAAACGCTTGGAGGAGTGATGACTCGCCTGATCGAACGCAACACAACAATCCCAGCGAGCAAGAAGGAAGTCTTCTCGACGGCCGCCGACAATCAGACCTCGGTGACCATCCATGTGTTGCAAGGAGACAGAGAGTTCGCCGCAGACAATCGAAGCCTCGGCCGATTCGACCTGACAGGCATTCCCTCCGCGCCGCGAGGAGTGCCGCAGGTGGAGGTGGAATTCTCAATCGATGCGAACGGAATCATGACTGTGAGTGCTGCCGACAAGGCCAGCGGAAAGAAGCAGGAGATTCGGATCACTGGTTCAAGCGGGCTCAGCAAGGATGAGGTCGAGCGCATGCGCAAGGAAGCGGAAGAAAACGCGGGGGCCGACAAGAAGCGCCGCGAGTTGGTCGATGTGCGAAACCAAGCCGAACAGGCGATCTATGCGACCAAGAAGGCGCTCGAAGAACATGGGTCTAAGATTTCTGCTGAGGGTCGAGGCAAGATTGAGAGCGCAGTTTCCAATCTCGAGTCAAAGCTCAAGGATGAGGATCGTGCCGCAATCGAAGCCGCCGTCAAGGCACTCAACGACGCGTCGATGGAACTCGGAAAAGCCGCATACGAGGCTTCTAAGAGCGCGAAAGCGGAAGGGTCTACTTCTGGCGATGCCGGAGCAGCAGCCTCATCCGGCAAGGACGATGTCATTGACGCCGAGTACGAAGTGAAGGACGGGCAGTAAGTCACCGGCCCAAGTCATCTGCCTAGGATGCAGTCGATAGAAAAACGCCCCCGAGCACTCGGGGGCGTTTTCACTTCTGTTGCTAGGAGCTTGAAAAATCGTCGTTCAGCGGCGACGGCGATTGATCAACCCAGCGAGGCCCAGCAGTGCGACTGCCCCTGGGGCTGGAACGAAGGTTCCAGACACAACGACATTATCGATGCGGCTTGTCCCAGCCGCGGCTGTCGTCACGAGCGAGCGAATTCGGAAGATCACGCTTGCATGATCTGAAGCATCAGCAGCGGCCGTGCTTGTCGTGAATGCTGCTTGGCTGGTTGTTGCGTTCCATGAGGTGGTGTTTGTGCCAGCAAGTCCAGCTTGGATGACCGTCACGCTTGCCATGAGAGTGGACCACGTGGATCCGCCGTCAGTGCTCATGACGAGCTCGAAGCTCGATGGACCCGTGCTGCTGCGAGACTGATCCCACGAAAATGAAACCTCTTGATAGTTCGAGGTCGAGACAGTCACTTGGTAGTAGTCACCGATCGCCCAGTTGTTGCTGCTCAGCGAGTAGGTCGAACCATTTCCTGCTGGGCTCGAGTAGGCGGTTGCCGCAGCCGCGTGGGTGCTCGACAAGCTTGATCCTGCCGTGGCTTCACCAGCATCAGCAGCGCCGTACGTGAACGAAGTACCGACGGTGCCGGTCGTGACCGATGTTGGCATTGACCAGCTCGCGATGACTGCTCCAGACGCCGAAAGCGAGAGCGCGGATGCCGCAACTGCCGCAACGATGGTCAACTTTGAAAGATTCTGCACGGAAGGCTCCATGGACAAAGGGACGTCGACCAGTTCGACTGATCGCCCAAGTCCGTGCCTTCCAGTCTCAATGTAATCCGAGCGATCCCCATTGCAAACCAAACCGACTCAATTTTGCATTCATTTTTCGTGAGCCATCGGTCCTTTGAGCGAGTCGCTATGATCGTCGCGCTTTGGCCGATTCGACCGATGCTTCGGATCCCAGATGGTCTGGGATCGCAGTGTCTGACTCACTTCGGAATCCTTCATGGAAGCGATCAAAGGTATTGGGGTCAGTTCTGGGATCGCCATCGGCCGGGCGCTTCTTTTGTGCGAAACCGTTGGCAGAGCGTCATTTCGGACGGTTGACGCCCACGAAGTTGAGGCTGAGATCGGTCGAATGGAGCGCTCATTCGAGGACGCAAAGCAACAAATTCTGCAAATACGAAATAAGCTAAGCCTTCGGGGTGGATCTGAGGCAGCCAAGATCTTCGACTTTCACCTGGGACTTCTCGCAGACGAGTCACTTGTAGAACCCATTCGACAGGACATTCGACGTGAACAGGTGATTGCTGAGTATGCAGTCGCAGAAAACTTTGAGAAGCTCGCCGCGCGATTCAGAGAGATGGGATCTGAGATTTTCGCTCAGAAGGCCTCGGACGTCACCGACCTTCAGCGCCGCGTCCTCACCAGGTTGAGCGGACGCGCCACCGACCGGCTCGCTGGAATCAAGGGCCCAGTGATCGTCATCGCGCACGAACTCACCCCGAGCCAGACAGTCGAACTTCACCGCGCGCACATCGTCGCCTTCGCCACCGACGGAGGCGGCCTTACAAGCCACACCTCGATTCTGTCACGCGCCCTAGGAATGCCAGCGGTCGTCGGGTGCGGCAAGGTCACTTCGGATATCGCTGACGGCGACACCGTCATCGTTGATGGCGATGGTGGGGTCGTGATTGTTCGACCAGACGATGTCCTGCTCGATCGATACCAGCTGCTTGCGCGCGAAGGGCAGCAGCGGCAACGGACGCTTCGCAGCGATGCGAGTCAGCCTGCTGTCACGCGCGATGGCATGCCCATCACACTGCTTGGAAACATCGAGTTTCCAGAGGAAATCTTGTCAGTTATCGAGAACGGTGGCGCGGGAGTCGGCCTGTACCGAACCGAGTTTCTCTATCTCATGAGTGACCTTCCGCCAACCGAAGAAGATCAACTGCAGAGCTACTGCCGTGCGATTGAATTGGCAGACGGCCGTCCGCTCGTGATTCGAACGCTCGACCTCGGGGCCGACAAGTACACCCAAGGCCAGTTAGCAGAAGCCGAAAGGAATCCGTTCCTTGGCCTGCGAAGCATTCGGTTTTGCCTCGCCAACCAAGAGTTGTTCAAGACTCAACTGCGTGCCCTCCTGCGCGCGAGCGCGCACGGCCCCATCAAGATCATGCTGCCCCTTGTGACGCATGTCATGGAGTTGCGGCAGACGCGCATGTTGCTCAATGATCTCGCAGAGGAACTCGATGAGTCGGGGGTCCCCTACGACCGAAACATTCCCATCGGGATCATGGTTGAAACCCCTGCGGCAGCATTGATGTCGAGAGCGTTTGCTCATGAAGCGCGGTTTTTCTCGATTGGTACAAACGACCTGATCCAGTACACCTTGGCGGTCGACCGTGGCAACGAGCGAGTTGCCCCCCTCTACAACGCAGCAAATCCGGCGGTGCTGGTGCTGATAAAGAGCATTGTGCGCGCGGGTCGCCATGTTGGCATCGATGTGAGCGTCTGCGGCGAGATCGCTGGCGAGCCCCTATTCACCGCATTGCTCCTTGGGATGGGAGTGCGTACACTCTCGATGTCACCTGGACAGATCCCCGCGGTGAAGCGGGTGGTTCGGGGGCTTGAGATCGAACACTGTGAGGCGCTCGCGAGGCGAGTCGGCTCGTTTGACTCAGACCGGCAA
>SYHM01000007.1 GCA_005799205.1 Planctomycetia bacterium
GCGCGAGCAAGATCCCTCGGCGATTCCAGTGATTCGGGCCGATCGCAGCGCGTCTGGTGCAGACCTGAACGCAGTCATGACGGGACTGCGCGTGGGCGGATTTCGCGAAGTGCGTGTTGCAACGATTCGCGCATCCGAGGGGACCTCGTGAAAATCGGCGTTCGCTCGCGCAGAGCCTCCCATGGCCCGATCAATCTGGGAATGACCAGCATGATCGATGCGACCTTTTTGTTGCTCTCGTACTTCATCTTCACCACCGCGGTGGGAGAGCAAGAGTCGCAGTTACTCGCCGAAGTCGCCGAGGCGCGTGTTGGGATCGGCGCGTCGGCGCTGAGCCCACAGATCGTCGACGTTGACGCCGACGATCGCGGAACGATCTTTCGAATTGGTGCACGTGAGTTGAGATCCCGCGACGCGCTCGCAGGTGTGTTGCGCCAACTGCCGCACGAGATCGGGGTCGTCGTGCGTGTCCACGATCGACCAGATGTCGCGGCCGTCGCCGCGGCGATGCAGGCGGCTCAGGATGCGGGATTCACAGAGGTGTCGTATGTGTCGGCATCGCGCTAAGTCACCCATCAACCGTGCGCCGATGGCTGCGATAATTGTGCTCGTGTGCGGAGCGCTCGCGTGGACGTCATCAAGCGCTCTGGGAGTGAACGCCGACGAGAACATTGAGTCTGACGAACTGCAGGCCTTGACCGAATGGCTGTCGCAGGCAGAGCTCACCGACCTGCTCGCCGTGGTGCTCAGCGAACACCTCGCAAAGTCACCAACGACCGCACCGCTCATTGAAGCGCGCCTCGTCGATGCCTACGTTCGGCTGCTCGCCAGCGCCTCTGATGAGGACCGCGTGCTAGACCTCCGCTCGCGCATCACGAAATTTCTCTCGCCCGCCCGAGGCGCCTACGAGGCGGTGCTTCGACTCGCGCTCGCGCGCAGCGAATATCGCATTGCACTGCACGACATCGAGAAACTTGGCCGCGGTGTCGTCGATCCTGCGCTCGCGTCGCGCGCAGAGGCAGCACTTGCGCGAACCATCGAACCGCTCTCGAAGCTCGAAACACTTCTCGCCGAATGCATCGACAACCAGCAACGCCGCGCCGGGGGAGCAGAAGAGGCGGACCGCGTCGCAAGTCTGCTCGCGGCTGATGAGTGCATGCAGCAACGATTGCAGGTGCAGTTTGTGCGCGCGTGGTGCCACTACTGGGCGCTGTGGTTGGGTCGCACGACTCCTCCGCCAACCTGGCAGCGCGAAGGCGAGCAGCTCATTCAAGAGTGGTCGGCGTTGCTCGAAACTGGAAAGCCATTTCCCGAACCGAGCGATACTTCAGTCGACCTACGAGGAGAGGAGTATTACGCGCAGTCGATCCTCGGCATGGCGCTCACGAAGAACTTGATGGCAGGGCCTGCGACGGCTCAGCCGTGGTTTGAACTACTCGAAGACTCTGGTGTGTGGAGCGGGCTTCGAAACATCACTCCGTGGCGACTGCAGGCGGCCATTGACGCGGGCGCGTATGACGCCGCGAGTCGGCTGCTCGATTCAGACTCGAGCGACTTGACATGCGCGCAGATCGTCGGAGCCGCACTTCGTGGCTGCGATCAAAGCAAGTCGAGTGCGCCGGCATTGGTGTTGGCTGAGCATGCGCTCGTCTTCGCTGCCAACGCCGGCGAACTCTCTGCGGTTCGCACCCTCGCGACGAGAGTCCCTCAGCTTGCGCAGGGAGATGGGTTCGCACCGGCACTTGCGCGCGGGGTTGAAGCGTATGAGCTTGGACGAGCAAGCGCAGACAATTCACGCAAGCGGGCGCAGTTCGAACGCGCTGAGAGTGAACTCGTGCGGGCTGTTGCGCAGGCACCACCAGATGCACAGACTCGTTCTGCGGTCGAAGAGTTGCTCGCGTGGGCGCGCATGGGATGCGGTCACTTGTGCGACGCATCCGATGCCTTCGTTCGTGCGGCAGAACAAATCGGCGGAGCGCGCGCCGAACAACTGCTGTGGATGGCCACGCAGAGCGCGAAATCTGGAGCATGTGCTGATCAACAAGGGGTCATCGGTGCGAGGGGGTATGCACTCGCGCGTGAGTACCTGCGGGCCTTTCCTGACGGTGATCACGCGACCGATGCGGCGGCGGCACTCGCGAGCGATCCTCAGGCTCATCGCGATGACCTGCTCGTTGACGCATTGCTGCAGCGGGCGATCCAGCCCCTTGCAAGCCGTGCAATTCGTGAGGCCGCTTCGTCCTTGATCTATCAACGGTTTCGCGCCGCGCATGCAGCCGATCGTGGCTATGAGGCTCGGCGGCTGCTGACAATTGGTCGAAGCGACGCGAATGACTGGCCCAGCGATTCGATTGACATCGTCGTGCGTCAGCAGCTTGAAGCAGCGCTCGATCCGGCCGTCGAACAAGCTGAGATTGCAGCGGCACTGCTCGCTGCGGTGCAATCGCGCTATTCGCCGGGGACCGAGCCGCTCGAACTTCGAGCCGAGTTCGCGGTGAGACGACTCGCGCTCGCACTCGTACGCGACGATCCTGCTGGCGCGATTGCGGCGATCGAGATCGCACGCGAAACAAGCGATGTCACTTGGCGGCCGATTGCCGAGTCGCTCTTTGTCCGCGGAATTGAGCGCATGATCGTGCGCGGCAAGGTTCAACCTGAGATATTGGTCGAGGGGATGCTGGCGCTGGTCTCGGCGCGGCGTTCTCTCTTCGATGCTGCGCGGCGAAGTGGTGACTCTCGCAAGGCCGATGCGGCGCATCTCACGCTCGGGATCGACCTGCTGCGCGCTGCGAAGGCACTACGGATGTCGGGCGATCCATCCACTGCGGCAGCGCGCGATGGACGAGCGAGTGATCTCGCGCGCGATGCGCTCGCGATTGCCCGTGAGGTGCTCAACCACAGGCTCGATGATGCACAGGCATTTGCGTTGATGGCCGATGCGGCGATGGCGTGCGGCGAGTTTGACGCGGCAATCGAAGCGCTCTCGCGGCTCGTCGGAGGCCTGCCCGCGCAGAGTGACGCGTGGTTTGAGCGAAAGGCTGATTTCTGTGAGATGCTTGCGCGAAGCGATCCAGCGCAGGCCAAGCAGGTTCTCGCTCAGCACGCGGTCCTGATTCCGCAGTGGGGGCCAGGGACCGCGGGTGAGCGACTGCGCGCGCTTGCGAATCAACTCGGGGTTGCAGACTCGACGTCGACTCGAGGCACGCCATGACGAGCGGCAGGCAAGGTCACGGCCAAGGAGATGCGCGCGAGCTGCTTGGACTCAACCGCGGGGTCGATGACGCAGGTTTGCTTGGAGTGACTCATGGATCGTCGCGCGACCAGATCATCGCGGCAGCGCGCGCACGACTGACCCAGCTGGCTAGGAATCCAGCGATTCCAGCGGTCGTTCGTGAGGCGGCGCGCATTGAGATTCGTGATGCCGCGCGCAGACTCGTGGCGATGCTTGAGGTGCCGTCGCAGTCGCCGGTTACAGATTCCCTTGCCGCGGCAGTCTTCATGCGGCGCGACCCGCGCCGCGCGCGCATGTTCTATGCGCGCATGGTCGAGCGAGATCTCGCATCACGCCGCAGGGGCGACGATTCGCCCGCCCCGGCGACCAGCGCGCGTTCGTCCGTGGCGGTGCAGGAAGACTTTGATCTCGAGTTCGATATCTCTGGTGAGCCAGCGCGGCGGGTGCCATGGGTGCTCGGCGTGTTCGTCGTGCTCTCAGTGATCCTGCTCGTGGCTGAGATCATCTACTTGCGAAGCGCCCCCGATGCCACAAGCGGCGCAGTCGATCGGCCACGCAGCGAGAGTGAAGCGCCGCCGGCCGACCCAGTGCAGTCGAACAGTGAGTTTCAGCGCTCGAATGGTGTCGAGATTCCTAAGCGCCCCGAGCGTGCCCCGCCCGAGACTTCGCGCGCCACACAAGAGCCCATTGCGAGCGAAGCAGGCGCGATCAGTTCGACGGAACGATCCGAGGTGAATCGCACACTTCGCGATCGCTGGCAGCGGATGGCGCGCGCTGCTGTTGAGGCTCACGTTGCCGATGACGACGCCGCACCCACAACCGACGCGCAGCACGATCCCCTTGCGATTCCCCTCGGGCAAGTCATTCTGCTTGAACGCATGACTGCGCTCGATCTGGCGGCGCGGCAGCTTCTCGATGGCGACGACGAGGCGGCAACAGTGCTGCTCGACACACTGCCAAGCGATTCAACCGTGACGATTCCGCCTCGGCCGATCATCGAGTTGGCGATCTCCCCCGATCGAGATGGAGAACTTGAGAAGAGTCTGCAACGATCGCCCGGGGCGACCGAAGCTCGTGCATCGCGACTGCGCACGATGCGATCGCGCGCAGAGTCGCCAGGACCCCTCGACGCTCGCACCCTCGTGCATGAGGCACTCAAGGGGCCAAGTCGAACAACGAGGACGATCGCACAGGCGATCCTCGTCGATCGGGGTCGAGACTCGCGGGCGGTGCTTGAAGCGATCGAGGAGCGATTCACAGAAATTGCAAACGACCCATCGCTCGGGGGGATGATTCGCGCTTGTACTGGCGTTGACCCAACTGGTCCCGAGGGATTCGCCGCAGCGCGAGTGGCTTTGCTTGACCGCATCTTGCAGCACGCTGGTTCGCGTCAAGCGCAAGTCGATCGTGCGTGTGAGGAACTCGCGGCGACACTTCGAACTGTGGCGAGACAGCGGGGGGTGACAATGACGACCACGACGATCGGAGCGAGCGAGATCATGGGTGCACTCGCCACCGCATCAGTGGAAGCTGTGCGTTCCGATGACGTTCACTCATTTGTGAAAGCTGGAACTCATCTGCTGCACCACGAGGCACTCGCGCTCAAGGCGCGCCGTCCAGCTGATGCGAGCGAGATTGACCGCGCGGTGGTGACGAGTTCGATCGAGCGAGATCAGGCTGGGTCAGCGCTCGATCAAGCGATTGCGAATGCGCGCGGGTTGCTCGAGCTCGACGCGATTCGGCTTACTGTGAGCGCGCTGCGATCGCCGCCAGTGCGATCGACTTCGCCATCGAATCGCAGTGATTGGAGCGCTGTGACAGAGTCCCAACTCGCCGCACAGTGGAAGCCTCGGCTCGAGAGCCTCTCTCGCGAAGACGCTGAGCCCTACTTCGTGCTTGCAGAGGATGTTGCCGCGCACAGCGACTCGCCCCAGTCTCTTGAGCTTGCTCGGCAGCTCTTTGCGCTTGCTGGCGCGATCGAACCGTCACGCTTTGCGGCGTCGGCGGCGCTCGCGCTCGAATCGATGTCAACGAAGGCGAGCAGCGAGAGTGACAGGTCGGCCGCGCGCTGGCGTGCGGTCGCACAGGAATGGAGTGAGTACCCACTCGAAACGGGTCACGAGGGCAGCGCAGCGTCGATCGGGTCGACGGCAGTCGGGTCTGCCGTGCGCGGCGCGGCGGTCGATGCCATTGTGCAGTATCGAAGGGGTTTCGGCAGACGTGCGATCGATCGATTGAAGCAGCCGCGGGTGCGCGCGCTCTTTGAGAGTGTCATGCGCAGTGTGCCTGGAGGAAGTGAAGAATTTGATCGTCTTGCTCCCTTGCACGTACGTGGAGAAGCCACCCCACTCGACCCGCACGTGGTTGATGCGCTGCTTCGAGTTGAGCAAGCACTCCTTCAGCCGCGCAGTGCACGTTGGTCAGTTGCGATCGCACTCGCCGGAAACGAACCAGTCGTGGATGCTCCCCTTGGAACGCCAAGCGAAGTCTTCGGGGTCGATCCGCAGCGGACGCGCTGGCGAGTCGATCGATGGGTCACAGAGGCCGACTCGAAGTAAGTGGCGGGTGCGTCAGCGGGGCAAGATGCCGATTATCACTGCGCGAGTGCCTGAGCAAGGTCGCCAATCAGGTCGTCGGCATCTTCGATGCCCACCGAGAGTCGCACCAGTGAATCACTGATGCCAAGCGCGGCGCGCTGCGCATCTGGCACACTCGCGTGGGTCATGATGGCTGGATGCTCGATCAGACTCTCGACTCC
>SYHM01000055.1 GCA_005799205.1 Planctomycetia bacterium
AGCAACTGGCTCGGTGCGATCCCCTCGAGATACATCATCGACGCAAGGTCGGGCATTGGCCGTTGGCTTCGGCGTTCGGCGCGCTCTCGCAGTTCACCCAGCATGATCGGGTCAGCGTTGATGGCTTGCCGGATTGTGGCGCCGTACTTCACGAGCAGCGCGGATGCCTGTGAGAGGTCACTCGCAGTGAGATTGAAAAGTTCGCTTCCAGCGGCTCGCGGAGCTCGAACCGCAAGCGTTGGGTCGAACATCACAATGAGGCGCCCTGTGCTCAGCGAAGTTCCCCGAACTGGATCAACTGGCAGAACGAGCTTGCTGAAATCCTTCGCGGCAGTCGAGCTCTGTGTTGGAGCGCGCATCCCAGCCGTCCCCTGTGAACGTGATCCGGCGACACTCTTCTGTTGGGTCGGGTTGCCCTGGGCGTGGATCGCGACGAGACTGAGCGAGAGAGCCAAGATCAAGAAAGAGCGCATGGGGAAATAAAACTCCAAAGTAATGAGCCGGGGTGGCCTATCTGTGTGCAACGTCGCGAAGTCTTGCTGCGGGGTCTGAAGGCAATGCTGGGGCAGGCTGAACTCAAAAACAGATTGAGTTCGGAGAGTGTAGCACTAGTTATTACGCAAGGATGGGGATTCGTGCTCCCCAGACGCCTCAAAGTTTCGGTGGCAGCAGACCGAGGAGGGTGCAGCGGACTATCTCGTCGTATGGCTCGTCGTATGGCTCGTCGTTTGGCGTTGGCGTAACACGCGAAAACCAATGTCGTGCCGAAAGAACGCCCCTTTGAACTCAACGCCGCTCGCGCACTCGGTGGCGCTTGCGGTCGCTGCGGCGAGCCCGTCACCGAGGCAGGTCACTCCGATGGTGCGGCCTCCCGTCGTGAGTATCTCTGCGTGCTTTTTCCCAGTTTTCTCTTGCTTTGTTGCGCCATGAAACATCATCGACTTGGCGCGTTTGAGGTCGTAATCCTTGAGTGGAATGAGTCCCTTGATCGAGCGTCCCGTCGCACATTTACCTGGGTACCCCTCGGAACAGACAACCACGCAGCACGATGTGAGGGGATCGAAGGAGAACTCGACCTCGTCAAGTCGGCCAGTCGCGGTCAACCAGAGCGTTTTGAGCAGGTCCCCTTGGAAGCGCGCCATGAGCACCTGTGTTTCAGGATCGCCGAATCGGCAGTTGAACTCGAGCACCTTCGGTCCAGCCGCGGTGAGCATGAGCCCTGCAAAGAGCACCCCGCGAAACTCGATGCCCTGGCGCCGCAGCCCATCGATCGCTGGTACGAAGACATCGCGCGCAACCGCCTGGAGGTCTGCATCGCTCAAGAGCGGGGTCGGACAGAACGCACCCATACCGCCAGTGTTGGGGCCAGTGTCTCCCTCGCCGACCTGTTTGTGATCTTGCACGGTGTCGAGCAGCGTGATGGTCTTTCCGTCGACAAGCGCAAGGACTGACACTTCCTGACCTTCCAACCTCTCTTCAATCACGACCGAGTCTCCGGCGGCGCCGAACTCCCGTTGTTCCATGCATCGTCTGACCGCGGCGATCGCCTCTTCCTTGTTGCCACAAACCGAAACTCCCTTCCCGGCGCAGAGCCCCGTTGCTTTCACGACGCACGGTTCATCGCGTTCGGTGACGTACGCAAGCGCTGCGTTGAGGGTGGTGCAGACTCGGCCTTCCGCGGTTGGGATGGACGTTTGCCGCATGAGCGACTTTGCGTATGCCTTGTCCCACTCGAGTCGAGCGGCCGCTCGAGTTGGGCCGAAAATCGGTCGTTCGGGTGATGCCAACGCGTCGACCATTCCGTCGCTGAGTGGTCCCTCGGGACCGATGACGATGAATCCAATCTTCTCCTGCACGAGCCACCGCTCGAGGTAGTACTTTCGCTTGAGCGAAAACTCTTCGGGGCAGGGTGATCCAAGCTCGAGAAGGGCTGCATTCGCCGTCGATTCGACCCAAAGCGTTCCCATGTGTGGGGATTGGCAGAGCCGCCATGCGAGCGCGTGTTCGCGTCCACCAGTTCCGATGAGCAGGACATTGAGCTGGTCTGGAATCTGTGCTGCAGTCATGGGTGTCTGTCGTGTGAAAGATCGCGCAGGTGAACGTCCGAGTGTAACGAGGCCGTTCCTCGACATGGTCTGCTACCCTTCACACTCTCATGAATCTGCTCCTTCGTCGCGTGTGCCTCACTCTGACTCCACTGTGGATTGCCGTCGCCTCGCCCCTCGGTTGGTCGCAGGACGCCTCGGTCATCTCGGACCTGAACGCCCCGCTCAAGGATGTCAGCGCCAAGAACAAGAGTGCTCCCGTCATCGTGCCCGCCTATTTGAAGATGACTCCGCCGCCAATGGAGTACGGGGATGGGTTCTCGCAGGCCACGGTTTGGCCGAAGATGGATCGATGGGATGAAGTTTCGCGGTGGGCGAAAGCGAATGCACCGATGGGAGAAGCACTCGTCGCTGCGCAGTTTGCTTCGATCTTTGGACTCCCCTATGGCACTGCCGGGGTGGATGCAGGCTGGCTGAAGGCCGCAGTCTCGATCTCGATCGGCGAGTCTGGAGTCGGGGGGTCAACCAAGTATGGATACATGAAGGCGATCCGCGCGATTGGCGCATACGCGGCTGCTGAGATGTACCGCCGTGGTGAAGCGGGAGAGTTTGAGGAGGCGTTCACCGTCGGGATCGCCTACGCGCGCCTGCTCCGGCAGCTCTGTGAGCAGTCAATGCTCGAGGAGAAACTCTTTGCGCTTGAAAATCTTGCCGAAGCGCTCTCGGTGCATCGTGACTTCATGTGGATGTATCTCGACAAGCTGCCCGTCGCCGTGTTGCAGAACATCGCTCTGAAGGAATACACCTTCTTAAAGCCGTCAGACAACGAGAAATTGAAACGACTGCAGATGCCCGAAGGAGATCACATCGTCGCGAAGGCGGTGCTCAAGAAAGCGCTCACCCCCGCAGCTGGAAGCGGAGGGATCGACCCAGAACAGTTCGCCACCGTTGTTGGCGCACAAGAGTCCCAGGAGGGTGCCCTGCAACGATTTAACACGCAGGAAATGTGGCGGCGCATTTCGGCGGTGCATGGATCGCTTGAAGCAAGTAACGACAAGCTCGCTGATGTCTACGACGACTGGTGGCGTCGGTGGAAGGTTCGCCCGTACACAACACTGCAC
>SYHM01000056.1 GCA_005799205.1 Planctomycetia bacterium
ATGACGACGATGCCGCGACGAAGGACGCTGCAGCCAAGGCTGCTCCATGAGCGAGCCACTCCCGCCCATCGCGTACGAGCTCTTTTCGAAGATTGACTTTCGTGTAGCGACGGTTCGAAGTGCGGTCGCTCACCCAAGCGCCGACAAACTGCTCAAGATTCAACTCGACGATGGCACCCCCGAAGGTCGGCAAGTCTGCGCAGGAATCAAGGCGTGGTACGACCCGTCAACACTCATTGGCAAGCAGGTGATTATCGTTGCGAACCTCGAACCACGGCAGTTGCGCGGCGAAGTGAGCGCTGGAATGATCCTCGCCGCGAGCGACCTACGAGAACTTGGTGCAGTGACCGCGCCGGCTGATCTCAAGCCAGGTCCCGATGAACGCGATGTCGTGCTCTTGACCGTCGATAAGGCGGTCAAAGCTGGCTCAAAGGTCAGCTAGCGCTCACACACCAACTGACTGCGCATCGCGGTCACAGAGCATTCCACCATCGGATCGTTGGCGCACAGTGCCATCGCGGCGCCATGAGCGATCGCAGCGCGGAAGCGACCGAAGGTCGGCAATCGTCACAACCTGCGCAGTCGCGTCGAGCTTGACTTGCGAGACGCCGCACAAATCGGCGAGTTCGGACGCGAACGGCGCGAGCGTTCCGTGCGCATCGGGCAGCGTGCATGCGGCATCGAGCGGGTTTTCGATTCCGAGGCTCTTGGCTCCCTCGAGCGCCTTCGATACAGCACTTCGAGCGAGCATCACATCTTTCCACCGTGCGTCGCGCGTGGTGAGTCGGCCTCCACGCGCAGCGAGGTCAAGGTGCGTCTGCACGAAGAGCAGCGGAGCGTTCGCGCCGCGGAGCGCCATCCACGCCTCTTCGGCCGTGTGCGGAAGGAATGGCGCGAGCAGTCGTACGAGCACTTCGACGGCGGTGCGCAGAACTGCCTGCGTCTGCCGCCGACGCGGGCTTGCCGCGGCGTCGCAGTAGAGGCGGTCCTTGACGGCTGCACAGTAAACAGACGAGAGCGTTTCGTTACAGAAGTTGAAAAGCGCCAGGTGCGCGCGTCGGAAGTCGTAGTCGCTGTAGGCGGCACGAACTTCGGTTTCAAGTGCGACGAGTTCGCCCATCAGCCATCCATCAATTGACTCCGATGCAGAGGCGCACGCAAGCGCAATCACTTCGGATTCGGACCACGAAGGAGCGTCATAAAGATTCGAGAGCAAGAACCGCAGCGTGTTCCGCACTTTTCGATACGACTCCCCTGCCACTTTGAAGTAGTCGAGGTCGATTCGGATGTCTCCGTCGTAGGCGACGCTTGAGACCCACCACCGAGCAACCTCGGCGCCGAAATCTTTCAGCAGCACATCGACATCAAGCGCGTTCCCAGCACTCTTACTCATCTTCTTGCCATCTCGATCGACGAGAAACCCGTGCGTGACGAGCGTGCGAAATGGGGCAGACCCGACCACACCGAGAGCAGGCAGCATCGACAGTTGAAACCACCCGCGGTGCTGGTCGCTGCCCTCGAGGTAGAGCTCGCTTGGAAATCCGACACCGCGATGACGCAGTACTGAGTTCCACGACGAGCCCGCTTCAAACCAGACATCAAAGATGTCGTAGAGCTTGGTGAGTTGGTCGAGCTTCAGCGTCTTGGGGGCATCGGGATCGCTTGCCGCGTCGTATGAGGCGAGCAACTCGCTCGGCGCGCGCGTGAACCAGGCGTCGCTGCCCTTGGTACGAACGCACTGGGCGACTGCGCGCACACTTGCCGCTGTCATGAAAATCCCCTCGTCACTCGTGCGAAAGGCTGGAATCGGCAAGCCCCACGCGCGCTGCCTGCTGATGCACCAGTCGGGACGATTCTCGATCATCCCTTTCATGCGGCTGTGACCCCACTGCGGCACAAACTTGATCGAATTGTTGACTGCATCCATCGCCATCGATCGAAGTGACTCACCAGTGCGCGCCCCTGCCCCGACTGCCGGACGATCGACGCCGATGAACCATTGCTCAGTGGCCCGAAAGATGACCGGCGTGCGACTGCGCCAATCGTGTGGATACGAGTGGGTGAAATCGAGCGCGTGCACGAGGTGACCGCTCGTGCGGAGGTGTTCGACCACAAGCCCATTCGCGTCCCACACGATCTTGCCTTGCAACCACTGTGGAACGGTCGCGTCGAAGGTGCCATCTCCCTGCACAGGGCAGTAAATCTCGAGGCCCTCGCGCAGACCCGTTCGGTAGTCGTCGTCGCCGTGGCCCGGAGCAGTGTGGACGAGCCCTGTGCCATCTTCCATCGTGACATAGTCAGCGGCAACGATGCGACCCGTTCGGTCACAGAAGGGATGTCGATACTCGAGCCCGACCAGCGCGCTACCCAGAACCGTCGCGAGCGACTTGACCGCAGTGGCACCCACAAGCGTGGTGACCTTTGCGAGCATCTCTGCCGCGATGACCGTGAGTGCGCCGTCCAACTCAACGAGCGCATAGTGATGGGTTGGATGCACCGCAATGGCGAGGTTGGCAGGAAGCGTCCATGGCGTCGTCGTCCAGATCATGAACGAGGGCGTGCATTCGCATTCGACTCCAAACACCGCATCGACCTTTGCGCGGTCAGCCGCTTCGAAATCAACATAGATCGATGGATCGACTCGATCTTCATACTCGAGTTCTGCTTCGGCAAGGGCGGTCTGATTGGCGATCGACCAGTGCACCGGCTTCAACTGACGAAAGACGAAGCCTCGTTCGAGCAATCCTGCAAAGACTTCGAGCGTTCCCGCCTCGTACTCGGGCTGCATCGTGAAGTACGGATTCTCATAGTCAGCAAGCGTGAGCAGCCGCTGCATCTGCGTGCTCTGCGCCTTGATCTGCTTGGTCGCGTAGGCGGCGCACTCTCTGCGGATCGCCATCCGACGATGATCGTCACTCAGTGTGTCGATCTTCGCGGCTTTGCCGCTTTCGACGAGGGTCGTCATCACACGGTGTTCGATCGGAAGTCCGTGGCAATCCCATCCTGGGATGTAGTGGCAGTTGCGACCTTCCATTCCCACGCTGCGCACCACGATGTCCTTCAGCACCTTGTTGAGCAGATGGCCGACATGAATCGACCCGTTGGCATAGGGAGGTCCGTCATGAAAGACAAACGGAGGCGCACCAGCGCGCGCCGACGCGACTGCCTCGGCGATGTCGGCAGACTGCCAGCGCGCGAGCGTCGCAGGCTCTGCCTGAGCGAGATTCGCCTTCATCGGAAACGAAGTCTTCGGTAGGTTCAGCGTCGGCTTGTAGTCAGGAGTCTCGCCCATGAGAATGGCGAGTGTAATGCGGGGTTGTTCGAGGGTTGATCGTCCTGAGATCCCCAGCCAGTCACTCAGGTCTTGGATCACCCGGCTTCACGACTTCATCAAGGTATTTCTGAAAGTCGGCAAGGTGGTACGAGATGAAACAGAACGCATGGTGAAGGGCAAACCACTCGATATCGGTAGGGTCCTTCGTGAGATCTGCGCGCTGGCGGTTGAGTTCGGCGAGAATCGGTTCGACCTTCATCCCACCAAGGTAGCGGTGGCGCTCAAGCGGCGTTGGCGGTCCCCGCGACTCCATCTCGAGTCACGATGAAAAAGTCACTCGTGATCGGATAGGGCAAGCGTGAGTAGTCACGCGCGATACGCGAGCGAACCCGTTCAAGGAAGGGCTCGGGACCATACGAGAGTGCGATAAACACATCTCGCGCGGGAGTCGCGACATAGAAGTCGCCGCGCAGTTCTTTCGCGAGACGCTCATGCAGCCTCGTGAGCAGCAGTCGTGCCGCGTCGTACCCATCCTTGAGCGAGAGCAGTGCGGCGCGTCCGCCATCATGGCTGGCGATCACTTGCACCTGCAAGTCAGGCGCGTACGACCCAAGGTTCTGTCGAGCGATCTCCTCAAGATCTTCTGGTCCGATCCCCCATCGGACCATCTGCTCAGTCGAGACGCTCACGGTCATTTCTGGCATGTCCATCACAAACACAATCACCGTTCCGTTCACATACGGAAGATGCGCAATCGACTGGCGGTCGACTCCATCGAAGATCGACTCAGGCTGGATGCGCGGCATGATTCGGTGACGGGCAACTGCAAACGGGATCAGGCTTGCCCCAACCGAGTCTCCCTCAAAGATGCGGTCGAAGTAACCCCGCACGAAGGAAGCTCCGCGCTGTGGGTCCTGCTGCACCATGCGAAAGAGATTCTCGAGCCCCATCGATTTGCCATCAACGGTCAGTTTCAGCGCCGATACGACTTCAACGGGTCGGTGCGAGTACCAACCCCTCAAGAGATTCTCGACGGCATGCGTGAATTCCTTCGAGTCCTCTGGTAACCGGTCACTGTGTGAATCATCCATGGTTCTGCCCTCCGCTCGTTTGCGCCTCGGCACACACTGGAACATCGTGCCGCTAGGCTGACTATCGGATAGAAATAGACCGCTGACGAGTTGACTTCACGATTTCTTCGATAGGTTTATTGCGCCAAACACCCTAGATCATGCTTGACTTCCCACGCTTTTTTTCGCAGTCGGCAGCGCCGAGTAGGCGGGGTCCCCTGCTGATTGTTGCAGGTCCATGTGTGCTCGAAAGTGATGCCATCAACCTGCGTATCGGCGAAACACTACGCGATGCCTGTACCCAGCATGGACTTTCATTCGTGTTCAAAGCGAGTTTCGACAAGGCCAATCGTTCGAGCGTCTCAAGTCCGCGCGGTCCAGGTCTCGACCGTGGCTGCGACATGCTTGCGAACCTGAAGTCCTCGCTCGGGGTGCCTGTCACAACCGACATCCATGAGCCTTCGCAGGCGGCGCGCGCCGCGCAGGCGGTCGACATTTTGCAGATTCCTGCCTTTCTCGCACGTCAGACCGACTTGCTGGCGGCCGCCGCAGCGACGGGGCGCCCTGTGAACATCAAGAAGGGGCAGTTCATGGCCCCCGCAGAAATGCGAGGTGCCCTGGGAAAGTTGCGCGAAGCTGGCGCCCGTGACGTCATGTTCACTGAGCGCGGGACATTCTTTGGCTACCACCGGCTCGTGAACGACTTTGCCGGCATAGGCGAGATGCTCGAAATGGGAGTCCCCGTCTGCTTCGACGCGACTCACTCAACGCAACGTCCTGGGGAGGGAACAACCAGCGGAGGCCAACCAGAGCGTGCCCCCCTGCTTGCGAAGGCGGCGGTCGCCGCTGGAGTCGACGCACTATTCATCGAGTGCCATCCGACTCCTGCGTCGAGCCTGAGTGACCGCGCGACGATTCAGCCACTCGACCAGATGCCTGCACTTCTGCG
>SYHM01000057.1 GCA_005799205.1 Planctomycetia bacterium
CATAAGGCTGTGCAGCACCGCCTCCACCGCCCGTGCGGTAGTGATCATTGACAATCGGCACACTTATGGCAATCCAATCGCATTTTCGAGGCGGATTTGTCCCGAAGTCGGCTGTAGAACAAGGTCGACTCGCTCTTGTCCTCCTTCGGTCGAGAGGTGGATGCGTGGCTCAGGAGCATCGAGTCCGATGTTGAGCGCACCTGCGTGATTGAATGGAATTCCGCCAACTGGGACGTCGCTCACGCTCACTTTGACTCCCGTTGCTTCGGAGAAGCTGCTGTTTGTGAACCGCACAGTGCCGCCATCGGGGGGACCATCGATGACGTATCCATCGGCTAAGAACTGGATGGTCGCTGGATTGGATGGATTTGCAATCGTCCATGCTTGCGCATACTGAATGTCAGCCCAGAGGCGGTGCTTGGCCGCAGAGAGACGACCTGCATCGTGGTCCGAGAACATCGGCATGGCGAGCATGACAAGGATGGTCACGATGATCATGGCAATGATGAGTTCAATCAGGGTGAATGCGCGTCGCATGGTGCTTTCTCAAAGTGGGGTTAGAACTCGATCTGAATGCGAGTTGGAATCTGCTGCGTCCCACCACGAGGTGGAGGCGCTCCTTCGGTCATTCCGGTGATGTCATCGAGGGCGTGGTCATAGAAGAAACTCGCGGTGTCACGGAGAATCACATGGTTTGCAGCGATGCGACCGTAGATCTCGGTCGTTCCACGCAGAATGACTGGATTTGTCGGCATGTAGATCGAACCGACCACACAGGTCGACGCGAAGTCCCAGATGAAGATGCTTGAAAGGAAGGCCGGATCGGGATAGATGCGAATGCGCCAGGGTTCGATGTATTGGGGCTCCTCGGGTGCGAACGTCGAGCACGCACTGGCCGCCCACTGATTCATCCACTTCTTTCGATGAGGATCGCCAGCAGCGAGTGCGGGGTTGCTCTCACTTGTGCATGTGTATTCCTTGCCGATCCAAGAGTTGTTCATCACGAGGTCGTACGCGACAAAGAGCAACAACTGCGAGTTCTCTTTCAGCTCGATCGATGAATTCGAGAGATCAAGACTCTTGGCGTCGAGGTCAAGCCACATGCGTGCCTTCATCACGATCTTGACGTTGCCGTCGATGATGAGTTTGCTGTTGCTGAGCGTGAACTTGTCATCCACGCGGTAGACCCCGCTCTTGAGCGTGATCGTCGAGTTGTTGAGAATCTTGAGATCACCTCCGCCAATGGGGAATCCAAAGAACTCGAGGCACTTCACTCGAATTGGATTCAGCGTCAGCGTCTGTCCGGAGTACGTCTTGTTGCCGGAGTAGGTGGTACCTGGAATGAATGATGGTTCGTTCGGCGGTGTCGGCATGCGAATCGACTCGCCCGCCGAGAGACGTACCTGCTCGATCTCATCAGCGCTTCCACCCGTGACTGTCACGCTCTCGGCATTGCTCGGGTAGTACAGATACGCCTGTTTTGTCGCGAAATCTGCGGACTCCTGCCACGAGGCCCCGGCGACCGGATCGCCACCAAGAAACTTAAAGACTGTGGGAACGCCTGCAACGGTGATTCCCGCATATCCAGCGCGCGAGGCACGGCGAACAAGCGCATCGTTTGCAGTGATTGCACTCGCGAGCGTGGCGTAGCTGCCAGGAATCTCGTACGCCTGATCCTCGAAGTACGCAGCTTCTTCCAAGTGGACGCCTTCGTTACCCCACCATGTGGTCATCGCTTGCGTGCCGAGGTTGATCGGGTACTTGAGCGAACTCTTCGGCGACTTTTCCCAGCGACCGACAAAGTTCGACCCCTCCAGTCGAAACAACTTGTTGGCGAAGATCGCGTACTGCCCCTTGATCAAACTCTGCAGACTCATCTGCGCGCTCATCTGGTAACTCGTCTCTCCAACAGTCACGGTGATGTTTGCCTGAAACTCTGTTGTCGAGATCGTCGGAGGAACCCCTGTGGCAAGGTCTGCCACCGTCACATTCAGCGTTGCGCCGTTGATTTGGTAGTTCGTGAGGAGGGTTCCATCGGACAATTGAGCGCGCCACTGTGACGCGATCGTCGCATCGGGCTGGCAGAAGATGGCGGCGAGCACTTCGCGCGAGATCGCCAATCCTTCGGCGGCTGCGAGGCGCGCGCGCGCTGCCTCTCCCATGCTGCGTCCCACGAGCACACTTCGGTCGCGAGACTTCACGAACGCTGTTCCTGCGGTGGCGGCCACACCAAGGGCGAAGATCGCCATCAAGAGCGCAGCACCGCGGCGCGCCCCTGCGCGAAGGCCCTTCGTCGTGCGACGTGTGGACAGGGGACGACTCATCATGATCCAGGCTCCGTGCAGATTGGATGTCGATCGAAGAAGGCGAGCGCGCTCTCCATGCGCACATCGCTGCGCAGTTCGGCATCGCCTTCGAGTGCTACAAATGCGAATTCGGCTCCGATCGAGTGATTTTCACAACATGCGTCGGATTGCCACACGAATCGGGGCGATGCTGAGACAACTGCTCCATCGAGCGGTGGGGCCAGATGCACCGCGATCGGAGACCTGCGCAGTTGATCGGTGTCGCGTAGTTGCTCGAAGAGGCTGTCCCAGAACTCTCGATCCGATGAGAAATAGACCTCACTTTGCCCTGCGGGAACCGCATCGGCCTTCACGGTCCATTCGATGAGCGACCACGATTGGTCAGCCTCCTGTGCAAACTCAAGCCAGTGCAATTCATCGTCGACGAGATCGATCCGGTCGAATGCAGAATCACTTCCGCTGCCAGATTCCTCGAGTGACTCTGCTGGAAGCCATAGCAAGACACGCTGCTCGCTCAGTGCGAGGGTCATTCTCGTCTTGAGACTGAGCAGTCCGAGGTGCGATTGAAGTCCCGCACCGCGCACGATTGCCTCGCTGCGAAGATCTTGAAGGGCGAGCGCACCAGCCAGTCCATCGATCAGCGCAATCACTGCGGCAGCAATTGCGGTTGTGATCACAGACGCGATCATCAGTTCAATCAGCGTGAAGGCCCGACGCGTGGTGCTCATGGGGTTACACCAGCCTCCTCGATTGTGCGTGGGCGGAAGCGCTGCAGAGAGACAAGCTGCCTCTCCTCGCCATTCCAGTGATCGAAGACCGTGACATCGATCAGGTATCCGGCCACGAGCAGCCCAGGAAAGTCAGGCACTGTGAGATTCGCACTCGTCACAACCGTCCGCCGCCCAAGGCTCGCATACGAACCGCTAAACGTGTCGCCGCTCGCAGACGTCATTGTTCCCGCTGGTTCTGTGACATCGACTGCTGCGATCGATCCGTATGTTCGCGCGAGATAGTCGCTCACCCGCGATTCAGCCGCTGTTCCGGCGAGGGTGATGGCGAGTGCATCCTCTTGCGCAGCCAGCCCCGCTTGCACAGTCGACGCCATGATCGCTGCCGAGATCGCCAAGACCATCATGGCGATGAGGCACTCCATGAGAGTCATCGCGCGGCGAGACGACTGAAGATTCCGTTGGTGCGGGTTCCTTTTCACACTCTGAGAGTGGAATTGCCGTGAATCGATGCAACTTCTTCTACCGCAAATGTCACCACGAGAATCTCGAGATAATTGTGAAGTTGGCTTGATTGACGCTCGAGACAATCCGATTGTTCGAATGTCGGACATCGAATGTCGCTGTCCTGCTCTACACAACACCGGCAACGAGTGCCTCGCACGACTTGCCACTGAATGGAAGGCTCACACAATGATTGCACGGAACATCAAGCGCGGATTCACACTCATCGAAATTCTGATCGTGGTCGTCATCCTCGGCGTCCTCGCGGCTCTCGTGGTGCCATCGGTCACCAGCGCACTCGCTGACGCACAGACTGAAGCAGCAGATGCGCGCGGAAGCCAGATTCTCACCATGATCACCCGCTACAACCAGTTCCTGCCAGGTGGCGGCACTGCGATTGCAACGGCCGACGGAACGATCTCGGCCGCTGACATGGCCAAGTTGTCGACTGCCGGCTACTGCACTGCGGAAGACGTTGTCAATCAACTCGACTCAACCAAGGGCTGGAACTTCGCTTCTGGCAAAGTCATCCCACAGCCCTAATCATTGAGCCACGAATTCGTTGGGTGCCCCGCGGCGGACACCTGACCCTGTAGAGCAGCGCGCCGCGGATGGACAGTGCGTCCGTCCGCGGCGCGCGGTGTTTGAAGGGTGATCACAGAAATCCAGGAGTCTTCAGTGTTCAAGTCCCCAAGCCAACGCAACCTGATCGCAGTGGAATTCGGATCGAGTTCCCTCCGCCTCCTACAACTCGCGGGCAATTCGGGCCAGCCAGTTGTGCAAGCGGCATGCGCGGTCAGCGGGATGCACTGGAACTCTCACGATACAAACGTCGACGAAGGTACGGTTCGTCGACTCAAGGACGCATTGCGCGGGGGCGGATTCTCCGGCCGCGCGTGCGCCTTCGCTCTTCCATCGAAGTCGGTGTTCACCGAGTGCATTGAAGTTCCAACGCTCTCAACCGACGAATTGAAGGAGAGTGTCTGGTGGAGCGCGGTCGAACGCCTCGGTGCTGATCGCAGTGACATCGTCGCTGGCCATGTACCGATTCGCGCTGGCACGCTCGGGGGAACGCGTTCTGAGGTGCTCCTGGTTGCGGCTCGCAAGGCCACCGTCAACCGAGCACTCGCCCTCCTCACGGGAGCGGGACTTGAACCACGCCGAGCCGAGCTCGGTGCGCTTGCATCGCTTCGCATGGTGTGGAACCAGATGAAGGCTCCCGCCGCAGGCACAAACTTCGCCTTTCTTCATCTCGAGTCAGACCACGCAACGCTTGCGGTCCTGAATCAGCATGGATTGCTCTTTCACCGTGCCTTCGCGTGGGAGTCGAGCGCAGACATCAACCCCGATGCGATCCCAGTGGCTGGCGCAGAAGACGAGTCGCATGCATGGCGTTGGCGCCAAATGGCCGAAGAGATACTGCTCTGCCTGCGACATGTTGAGCGCCGGGCTGGTGGTGCATGGCCAGAGTTCATGCTGCTGAGTGGCTCACTCGCTGACGAACCAGGTGTCGCAACGGCGATTCGGTCAGTGTGCGGAGCCGAGACGCGCCTCGTCGAGAGCCAAACCTTTGTTGATTGGTCGAAGGTGTCACGACCCGCTGGATCCCTCGCTGCGTGGGACACGGCGGTTGCGGCCGCCCTGCCGTGTGAAATCTCGCCAGTCGCACTGAGTGCTCGGAGGGTCGCATGAATGAGTTCTATGTCGATCTTCTCCCTAGCGACGCGCACCGTGCGCTTCGGCAGCGCGCCAATCTACGCCTCGCCAAATTCGGAGCAGCGCTGCTGCTGACCCTGACCACTGGCATTGTTGTGAAGTCGTTCGTTGAACTTCGCAGTGCACATGCCGAGCACGAGGTCATCGTCTCGCTGCGTGACCGCTCAAGCAAGATCGACGCACAACTTGCGCAGGGAATCAGTGATCGAGCCACCATTCGAAGCGAGATCGCGGCTGACGCGCTGCTTCGTTCTCCTGTCTCGACCACGACGATCATCGCGACACTCTCCCACTTGCTGCCTGAGGGAAGCTGGCTTGAGAGCATGAAGGTCTCATTCGAAGATGCCAAGCTCGCAAAGAGCGTAGGCAACGGCCGCCCGGCGTATGTCGTGATGCTGAATGGCAACGCCCCGACTGCACAAGCCGTGCAGGACTTCGCCGCGCAAGTGCGAAAGACACCACCATTTGCTGGGGTCACCGTCCTCGAACAGCGCACCGCTCAGCGGGCGGGCGGAGGATCAGACCAACAGTTTGTGATGCGCGCTCGAATCGATCCAGCTGCGGCGGCAATTGATGCTGGTGCCGCGATGCAACCATGGAACTCCACGGTTGCGGTCGCGCACCCCGCACCAACCACAGGGAGCATCCGATGAGGTTCTCACGATTCTGGTCATGGGTCATTGTCCCAAGCGCAGCAACCCTTGCAATCGTTGGGTTTGTGGCCCTTCCCAACTTTCAGAAGGCTCGCCAGATGCGTCGCGACAGCAGCACGCTGTCGAAGGCGACTGACGCCTATCTCGTGCAGCGAGATGAATTTGATCGACTTCGCAACGACATCGAGAACTTGCGCGAACAACGCGACGAGACTGGTCACGCGGTCAGGAGTGATCTGAATGAAAGTCAATTGGTCTCATCACTCACCCGTCCCATCGACGGAAAGGAAGTGGTCGACCAGTCGATCCGTATCGGTGACCGTGAGCCACTCGTGGCGCGGCCAGCTGGCCTTGCGCTCGACCACCGCTCTGTTGAGATGCAGATGACCGGGTCATTCGACGCAGTCTTTTCAACCGTGCGAACAGCCGAGAACGAAAGCGGCATGACGCGCGTCCGCTCGATTGA
>SYHM01000058.1 GCA_005799205.1 Planctomycetia bacterium
ACGATGAGCCATGCAAACACGGTCCGCATGGCAATCCAGTACATGACCACTACACATACAACAGACCACACCGATCCGCAGATGACTGCTGCTTTCGAGCAGTCATCGAAGTCGGTGCTCTGCACGCCATCTTTGAATGTCTCGAAGCCAATACCGAAGTAGACGATCGCAAGCAGCACGGCAAAGGCCAGAATGATCGGGATGAGAAATGCGATGCACAGGAGCACCATGACTCCAAGCACTGACGGAAAGCGGCGAAACCCTTGGAGGATGTCGCTCAGCACTGGATACTCACTGCGCGCAGCACGGGTTCCCATCCAATAGAGCCCAGCTGCGATCGGCAACACAACGAAGATTCCCCAGAGTCCGCTAAAGCATCCTAGACCTGCGAGTAGTGAGCGGCTTGCTTGAGAGAGTTGTGCCTTTTGATCCCCTCCTGTCATAACGGACTGCACGATGTTGACCGCGTATGTTGGAAGATTCGCTGCGAGGTAAATTGCCACTCCAGCAGTCAGCATGATCCACGCCTTGCGATAGAGAGGCCAGCTCTGACCCCACACGTTTGTAAATGAGTAATTCATAGTGATCTCCGCTTGAATCAGTGTCCACTCGGCGCGGTTGCCTGCGCGCGCGATGGTTGAAGATTTGCCGACCAGAGAATTCCTGCCTTGAGGTGCTGCCGAAACAGTGGCTCTGCGAACGACGCTTTGGTGTGCCCACCAGCGGTGTACCACGCGCGACCTTTGCCCATCGTCCGCCACCACACACACGGATGATCGGCCCCCATTCCACCGCCTGAGTAGGTTGACTCGTCAAGTGTTGCAAGCACATGGATTCCCGCAACAGTTCGCGGATTTCGATTGAAGCGGTACCACTCATCGGTGCGCTGCCACACTTTGGGCAGCATCGCCGTCGATGCGTGTGAGTGATCTTCAACGGTGATCTTCGCAGACTGCACATCTGGATGCCCTGCGAAGTGCGCGCCAATGAGTTCAGCGAACCATGGCCACTCGTACTCGGTGTCGCTCGCGGCATGAATGCCGGCGAAGCCACCACCCTCCTCGATGAATGACTGAAACGCGACCTGCTGCTCGGCATTGAGCACATCGCCAGTCGTCGAGAGAAAGACCACGCCACGGAACCGTTTGAGGTTCTCGAGGTTGAACGCGGCTGAGTCTTCGGTTGCCACAACTTCGACCGCGGGAGCCAGAATCTCGGTGACGCACTTGACCCCATCTGGAATCGACTCGTGTCGGAATGCTGCCGTCTTCGAGAAGAGCAAGACGCAGGGCTTGGGTGTTGCGACGGGGGTCGCCTCTTGAGCACCAACAAGTACAACGCCGAACGTCACGATCAGCGTGAGTGCAATTGCTGTGATTCCGCTGTTTTTCATAACTCCTCAGTGTGCGCAGGCATCACGAATCGCGGACACGCTTCCCGCTCGTTGGGTGGGACGTTTGCGCTGGGTCTGGCGTAGAGCCGCTTGCCTTGCCTCCGGTTGGCCTCTGCGTCGAACTTGTGGCGTCGTGATCCTTGGGCGAAGTCAGCTCGTGTGGAAGGCGAACAAGAATCTCTTCGTCTGCGGGTTCGCGCAAGAGAACTTCATCACCCTCGTCGAGCCCGCTGAGGATCTCGGTCTGCATCTCGCTTGAACGTCCAACGACAACTTGATGTTGACTGAACCCGAGCCCGTCTGGGATATAGACAAAGGCCACCGCACCAGAACGGAAGACTGATTGCACCGGAACGCTGAGAACATCCGTTGCGCTCCCCAGAAGAATGGATGCCTTGCACCTCATGCTCGGTTTGAGCGCAAGCGATTCGGCATCATCTAGTAAGACGCGCACCTTGTAGTCGCGCCGGTTTGGATCGCGCCATCCGCCACTCTCAGCCAGAACGCTCACATTCATCACCGTGCCATGAATCGGAGTCGTGGGACTTGCATCACTGAAGATTGTGACTTCTTGGTCGGGCTTGATCTGTCCTGAGAGTGCTTCACTGACCTTGAGGAAGGCGACCATTTGCGACGTGTCTGGAATGATCATCGCAAGTTCATTCGGCTTGAGTTCGGTTCCTGCCGCGAGTGGAGGTGAGTCGCCAGAGCGCCCCCAGCCCCCTGATTCGAGGCTACTTGCATAGACCACGAGCCCCTCGGTTGGCGATCGGATCGTGGTGTTCTCGAGTGCGCGCTCACCTTGTGCGAGCCGTTCGCCTGCATTCTTGGTGCGAAAGACCGCGCTCTCGTGATCGGATTGCGCCTTCACAATCTCAGAGTCTTTCTTCTGTTCCGTGCGCACTCGTTCGGCCGAGGCCTGCTCGAGATCGGATCGCTTCTTTGCCTCGTCCTGTGGGCGTTGGAACTTCTCGTAGACCTCAATGTTGAGCGCTGACTGCTTGACCTTCGCATCGGCTTGAATGAGGGCGATGCGATCCTTCTCATACTCGTCGCGGCTGATGAATCCCTTTGTCACAAGTGACTCTGATTCGGCGAACCGCTTGCGGAGGCGCTCAGCATCGATCGTTGCGGCCTCAGCCTCGGTCGCGAGTAACTGGCGCTTTGACACCAAATCGCCGCTGAGCCACCCCTCGAGGGCAAGCTGTGCGAGCTGCACCTGCAAGTTTGCCTTTTCGATTTCGCTTGCGCGTTCGTTCTTCTTGATCGCAAGCGCCTGCTCGTTTGAGATTGCTTCAGCTTGCGCCGTCTTGAGCTTGTCCTGAAGATCTTTGATCTTGTCAGCCGCCTCCTCACTCGCGAACTTCAAGAGCACATCACCTTTAGCGACTCGGCGTCCCTCGGGCACAATCTCAGTGATCACAGCCCGTCCTTCGAGCAGGTTTCGAACTTCAACCTGGCGCAACGCGGCGAGCTCTCCAGAGACTGGAATTGCAATGTCGAAGTCAGCGCGCCGAACCGTGTGTCGATCGAGTCCGCGAGAACCGCGCCCACCTGCGCTTGATGATTCGGGCGTCGAGAGACCAGCCAGTTTGGTCCACGCACCCAGATACACCGACCCAACCACCGAACCACTGACGATGAGGCTCACGATCACCAACCGGCGGCGGGGATTCCTGCATGGTGGTGTTCGAGTTGCGCTCGGAGCGATTTCGGCCGGCATTGGCCCAAAGCCTAGCTTCAGGCGGGTGGAATCTCACCAGGCTGCGCGAGAATTCCAGCACCGCGCCTATATCGGACCTCCATGCCATCGGGAGCAATGATCTCGCCATCATCGGAAACTCGAAGCTGGCCAGTTTGACGCAGGTACTCGAGGATTGCGATCTGTACCTCACGAAGAGCGCGTGCTTTGTCGTTCTCTGCGGTGCTTAGTGCATCGACTGCATCTGTGCGATCGCGTGGCGTTGCGCGATCTGGCGCAGCATCGATGCTTGCCTGTCGGTTTCGCGCAATGTCGATGTTGCGATCCTGAAGTGAGACGCTGTAGAGCGCTCGATCGATCCGACGGATCGCCTGACGAACTTCAACCGCCGCGCCGTTCTGCGCGAACACAAAAGCCCGATCGAGTTGCTCAAGTCGCACTTGCGCCTTTCGCACGTTGATCTCTTCGATCGTTCGATCGAGTGGCAGATCGATCTGCATGCCGACGGTGTAATCACTGAACGAATCATCGAGCTGAATGCCATTGAAGAAGTCTGGATTCTTAAGCATCGATGCCGTGGCGACGACATTTGCTCCAGGCAGGACGGCGTTTCGCGCGTTATCCACCTGCCGCTTTGCGTCAGCGACCTGATCGCGCGTGTTCTGAAGGTCAAGTCGCCATTCGAACGCCGATGCAACAGCGTGCGCTGAATCGACCACAGGTGGATCGAGGTCGAGCATCTCTGGATCAATCACGACGGGAGCATCGGTCTCATAGCCAATACGCAGTTTGAAGCGATCAACGGCAAACTTGTAGGCCTCTTCGAGCGCTGAGAGCCTGTCGATGACAAAGAGTGCGCGCTGTTTCGCAAGGTCTGCCTGAAAGGCGACCTGGCGTCCACTTCTGACAAGAGCATCTTCTCGTTCGATGATGAGTCGCAGCCGATCGATCTGGTTGCGTGTGTTGGCGATGACTTGCTGCTGAACGACAAGTTCATGAAAATCGCTAAAAATCGAGATGTAAAAGCGCCTTCTGAAGTCCTCGAACGCACGAGCGCCGTAGATCAGATTGCGCTTCGCCTGAATGAGACTCTCTTGCGCGATGAGCCCGGCACCGCGAAGCAGAGGAATCTGCAGCGAGAGCGCGATGTCGAG